>JAABTC010000081.1 GCA_011390055.1 Burkholderiales bacterium
GCCGGCATCCTGGTCTTCGCGACCGTGGGCGTCTACGGCATGCGCCAGTCGGCCTTCGACCTGCTGCTGCTGTACGCCATCGGCCTGGCCGGCCTGCTGATGCGCCGCTTCGACTTCCCGACGGCCCCGGTCGTCGTCGGCATGATCCTGGGCCCGCTGGCCGAAGCGCAACTGCGCAATGCGATGTCGATCGGCGAGGGCAGGTGGTCGGTCTTCGTCGAGCGCCCGATGTCGCTGGCGCTGGGCATCGTGATCGTCGGCGTGCTGGTGCTGCCGCGCCTGGTCAAGCTGAGGCGGCGCGCGCGCAGGGGTTGAGGTTGGTCTGGCGCGCCTTTGGAATGAAGGCGGTCGCGAGCAGGCCCTTCCTTCGATACCTCAGGACGGTCGGAGATTCACCTCAGGGCGAACGGAACGACGCAGCCGACCACCCGAGACGGCACGCACGCCGCTCAAGCGCAACGCAAACCAAGCTTCCCGCCACGGATCCTGCTTTGCCGGGCCGTAGGCGGACGGCCCCCCTGGGGGGTAGCGAGCAACGCGAGCTTGGGGGCTCCCTCAAGCCTGCGGCGGCAGAGTGAAGCGTGCGGCGAAGGCTTCGGCCGCGGCCACGCCGCGGAAGTCGCGCAGCACTTGCACGCTGAGCAACAACAAGCGCTGCAGATCGGCGGGCGTCTTGGCGCGTTCGAGCTCGAGCGCGACGGTTTCGCCGGCGGGGCCGAGCTGGTCGTTCACGCTGCGCACGGCATCTCGGCGCAAGGTCTCGAAGGCGCGCAGGCTCGAGGCAGCGTCCGAACTGCCGCTCGCGCGCCGTTCCACACCACGCTCGGACACGCCGCGATCGTGCGGCCGCTCGGCGGGCCGATCGGCCAGCGTCGCCAGCACTTCGATGAAGCCGTCGTTGTGCAGGCTCGCCAGCGGGGCCGCGGCGTCGCCGCCCACCAGCGGACCCAGCTCCTCGTCGCTGCGTTTGCCGTCGACCAGGATCAGCACGCCGCGCAGCCGCGGCATCAAACGGTGCGCCCGCGTCTCGATCTCGGTGACGCCTTTGGCGGTCTTGCGGTAGACGGTGCTCATCGCCGGCGCAGGATAGCCGGACAGGGGCGGCCGAGCCAGCAACCACCCGGCGCACGCGGTTAAAAATCGTGTGCTTGCGCACGTATAGTCGATGCAAGACGACTCGGCGACACGACCTGCCATGGACTACGAAAACCTCCTGACCGAACGCCGTTCAGGCGCCGACGGTGCGCTCGCGGTCGGCATCGTGACCCTGCACCGACCCAAACAGCTGAACGCCTTGAACGACGGGCTGATGGACGAGCTCGGCCACGCGCTCGCAGCCTTCGATGCCGACGAGGGCATTGGTTGCATCGTGCTCACCGGCAGCGACAAGGCCTTCGCCGCCGGTGCCGACATCGGCGCGATGGCCAGCTACGGCTACATGGACGTCTACCTGGGCCAGTACATCACGCGCAACTGGGAAGCCCTGCGGGAGGTGCGCAAACCGGTGATCGCCGCGGTGGCGGGCTTCGCGCTCGGCGGCGGTTGCGAGCTGGCGATGGCGTGCGATTTCATCATTGCCGCGGAGAGCGCCAAATTCGGTCAGCCCGAGATCAAGCTCGGCATCATCCCGGGCGCCGGCGGCACCCAGCGCCTGCCGCGTGCGGTGGGCAAATCCAAGGCGATGGACATGGTGCTGACGGCGCGCATGATGGACGCGGCCGAAGCCGAGCGCGCCGGCCTGGTGAGCCGGGTGGTGCCGAACGAGCGCCTGCTCGACGAAGCGCTGGCGGCGGCGGCGATGATCTGCGGCTACAGCCTGCCCAGCGTGATGATGGCCAAGCAGTGCGTCAACCGTGCCTTCGAAACCGGCCTGGCCGACGGCGTCAGCCACGAGCGCAGCGTGTTCCATGCCCTGTTCGCCACCGAGGACCAGAAAGAAGGCATGGCGGCTTTCGCGGGCAAGCGCAAGCCGGCCTTCAAGCACCGCTGAGCTTGGCGGTGCCCTCAGGCGCCGTGCTTGTCGGCCTCCGACGTGAAGCTGTCGGCGTAGAAGGCGTCTTCGGGCAGCTTGCAGCGCTCGATGAAGTCGCGCTGCGCCGCACTCACCATCACCGGGGCGCCGCAGGCGTACACCGCATGGCCCGACAGGTCGGGCAGGTCGGCCATCACCGCGTGGTGCACGAACCCGGTGCGGCCCTGCCAGGCGTCTTCGGCTCGCGCTTCCGACAGCACCGGCACGTAGGTCAGCCGGGGCATCGTGGCGGCGGCCTCGACGGCCCACGCATGCTGGTACAGATCGCCGCGGTGTCGGCAGCCCCAGTAGAGCGTCACCGGGCGCTGGTCACCCTTGATGCGCATCTCGTCGACGATGGCCTTGATCGGCGCGAAACCGGTGCCCGAGGCCAGCAGCACCAGCGGCTTGTCGCTGTCCTCGCGCAGGAAGAAGCTGCCGAACGGCCCTTCGATGCGCAGGATGTCGCGCTCCTTCATCGTCGTGAAGACGGTGTCGGTGAACTTGCCGCCGGGCATATGGCGCAGGTGCAGTTCCACCGACGGCGGCGTGCCCAGCAACGAGGGCGCGGTGGCCATCGAGTAGCTGCGCCGGGCGCCGTCGCGCAGGATGAACTCCACGTACTGGCCGGCTCGGTAGCGGAAGGCTGCGGTGGCCGGCAGCTGCAGTTGCATCACGATGACGTCGTCGGCTGCGCGTTCGAGGCGCGCCACCCGCGCGGGCATCTTCACCGGCGCGTACTCGCCGGCGCCGGCCACCGTGCGGGCCTGGATCACGCAGTCGGTCTGGGGCGTGGCGCAGCAGGTCAGGATCCAGCCGGCCGCTTCTTCCTCGGCGCTGAGCGCCTTGGACTGGTGCACGCCGTGGATCACGCGGCCTTCGAGCAACCGGCTCTTGCAGGAACCGCAGGCGCCATCGCGGCAGCCGTACGGCAAGCCCACACCGAAGCCGATGGCCGCGGCGAGGATGGCCTCGTCGCGTGCGACATCGAAGCTGACGTCGGCGGGCTGAACCGTGATCTTGAAGGTCATGTCGTGGGGCGAGGCTTCTACACTGGCGCGGATTGTGCCCGCAGCCCTCGGCGAGCCTTGCCCGTGCTGCCGTAGGCCACCCCGACCATGCTGCCTTCCCTGCGCCTGCGCCGCCCCGTGTTGCTGATCGTCGGCTGCGGCGACGTCGGCTTGCGCGTGCTCAAGCTGCTCGCCGGGCGCTGGCGCGTGCTGGCGTTGACCTCGACGCCAGAGCGCGTGCCCGAACTGCGCCGTGCCGGGGCCGTGCCGCTGCAGGGCGACCTGGACGATGCGGCCTCGCTCGGGCGGCTGGCCGGCCTGGCCGATGCGGTGCTGCACCTGGCCCCGCCGGCCTCGGAAGGCCCCACCGACCGCCGCACCGCCCACCTGCTGGCCGCCCTCGCGCGCAGCCGGCGTTTGCGCTGCCTGGTCTACGCCAGCACCAGCGGCGTCTATGGCGATGCCGGCGGCGCGTGTTTCGACGAAACCCGCACCATCGCGCCGGGCACGCCCCGCGCCCTGCGCCGGGTCGATGCCGAACTGCGCGTGCGCAGGCACGGCCGGGCGCATCCGGTGCGCGCCTGCATCTTGCGCGTGCCGGGCATCTACGCGCTGGACCGCCCCGGCGGCGACCCGCGCGAGCGGCTGCGACGCGGCACGCCGTTGCTGGCCGCCGAAGACGACGTCTACACCAACCATGTGCATGCCGACGACCTGGCGCGGGCCTGCGTCGCAGCGCTGGTGCGTGGTGCGCCGCAGCGCGTCTACCATGCCAGCGACGATGCGCAGACCACGATGGGCGAGCACTTCGATGCGGTGGCCGATGCCTTCGGCCTGCCGCGCGCGCCACGCCTGTCGCGCCGTGAAGCCGCGCAGCAGCTTTCACCCATGCAGATGAGCTTCCTGTCGGAGTCGCGCCGCCTGGACAACCGTCGCCTGCGCGGCGAACTGCGCGTGCGCCTGCGTTACCCCACACCGGCTGCGGCCTGGGCCGAAGCGCTCGGCCCAGGGCCGGCCGGCGCCGGCCTCAAACCCCCGAGGCCCGCCTGATCGACTGCGCCCGGTCGATGCTGCGCAGCGCCAGCGTCTGGCGCCGTCCGTCGCGTTCGATGTCCAGGGCCACGTCGCGCTCGGCCGGCCCGCCCGACCAGAGCTTGGTCCACAACGTGTCGAGCGAATCGACCGCACTGCCGTCGATGGCGACGATGCGGTCCCCGACGCGCAGGCCGGCGGCTTCGGCGGGGCTGTCGCCGCTGACGCGCACCACGTGCAACACGCCCGCGTCTTCGACGCAATTGACGCCGAGCCAGGCGCGCCGGCTGGCGCTGGAGGTGCCGCGGCTGCGCAACTCGCCCAGGATGGGCCGCAGCAGATCGGTCGGCACGAACATGTTGCCCGGCCGGCGCGTGCCGTCACCCTCTCCGGCGGGGCGCACTTCGGCCACCACCAGCGAGCCGATGCCGACCAGCTCGCCGCGGCTGTTGAAGAGCCCGGCGCCACTGTGGTCGCCACGCGGTGGGGCGGTGAAAAGGGCACCGTCGATGCGGTACTCCCAGTAGCCTGCGAAGCTGCGGCGCGACACCAGCCGGGCCATGCTCAGGCGCCCGGCGTCGCCGCCACTGGCCACCAGCAGCGGCTCGTCGGTGCCCACGCTGCCCGAGCCGCCGAGCGGCGCGGCCGGCAACCGCAGCGGCGCCAGCGACTGCAGCAGACCGAAGCCACTGGCCAGGTCGTAGCCGACGACGCGCGCCGGCACGGCGCGGTTGTCGTCGAGGACGATCTGCACCTGGTCGGCCTCGAGCACCAGGTAGCCGATGGTCAGGATCAGCCCGTCGCTGCCGATCACGACGCCCGAGCCCTGGCGCACCCGGCCGAGCGTGGCGTTGGAGCGCGCGTCTTCCAGCGCGAGCACTTGCACGCCGACGACCGACTGGCTGGCACGCTCGAGCGCGCGCGACTGCTGTTCGAGTTCGGTCGGTGCGCCGGCCGGCGCGTTGCTTGCACTGGACGGCGGCGTGGCCGCGGCCGCCGCCCCGCAGGCCACGGCGGCCAGGCCGGCCGCCGCCAGAGCTCGCCAGCGCCCGAAGCGCCGGTCGGAGGTTCGCCCGTGGCTCCCCGCCCGCCCGATGTCGTTGCCCATCACACACCTCCGCAAGAGGTGCCTAGGATGCGCCAACGGCGCGCCGGCTGCAATGGCCGGGTCGGGTGTGGGGCCTCAGCGCCGACGGGAAAAAGGTGCCTGGCCGCGCCAGTAGCGGATCATCAGGAAGCCGCCCAGCATGCCGCCCAGGTGCGCGAAGTGGGCGATGCCGCTGCCCCCCGTCACGCCGAGCACCAGCTCGATGGCACCGAAGATCGCCACGAAGAACTTGGCCTTCATCGGGATCGGCGGGATCAGCAGCATGATGCGGCGCTCCGGGAAGAGCATGCCGAAGGCCAGCAACAGGCCGAAGGTCGCACCCGATGCGCCCACGGTGGGCGACATCGAGCCGATCAGGTAGGTCCAGATCACCTGCACCACCGCGGCGCTCCCGGCACTGGCGAGCAGGAACTGCTGGTAGCGCCTGGGGCCCCACAGCCGCTCGATCTCGCCGCCGAACATCCACAGCGCCAGCATGTTGAAGAACAGGTGGCCGAAGCTGCCATGCAGGAAGCTGTAGCTGGCCAGCTGCCAGGGCATGAAGCGCCCGCTCTGCAAGGGCCACAGGGCGAACCAGACTTCGAACGCGGGCGGCAGCAGCAACTGCGCACAGAACACGCCCACACAGATGAGGATCAAGGCTTTGGTAACCGGCGGCAGTGGCGGCATGAAGGCAAGAGGTTGCGTCGCCGGAGAGGCACTCACAACTGTACCGGAGCGCTGCGCTGCCGGCGCTCGGGGCGCGGCTCCAGGCACGGCCCGTCGCGCCGCTGGTTGACGAAGCGGCGCTGCGGTTCGTAGGGGAACACGTCGAGCATCGCACCGTCCTGGATGCGCTGCTTGTCATGGTTCCAGTAGTCGGCGTTCAAGAGGTCGGCGTGATGCTTCATGAAGGCCTGGCGCACCCGCGCATTGCCCAGCAGGTAGGGCCCGAAGGTCTCGGGAAAAACATCCTTCGATCCGACATCGAACCAGATGGCGTCCGATTTCTTCGCGCTGCCGTCCTGCGGCGGCGGTACGTGCCGGAAGTTGCAATCGGCGAGGTACTCGATTTCGTCGTAGTCGTAGAAGACGACCTTGCCCTGGCGCGTGACGCCGAAGTTCTTCCACATCATGTCGCCGGGGAAGATGTTCGCCGCGGCCAGGTCCTTGATCGCGTTGCCGTACTCGATCGTCGCGCGTTCGATGGCCTCGGTGTCGCCTGCTGCCGCGGCATTCTTCAGGTACAGGTTCAGCGGGATCATGCGGCGCTCGATGTAGGCGTGCTCGATGATGATTTCCGGCACGCCGCTGCCGTCGGTGACTTCCAGCAGGCTCGAGCAGAACTGGTGCATCTCGTCGATCAGCTCGGGCTCGAAGCGGTCCAGCGGCAGCGCCACCTTGCTGTACTCGAGCGTGTCGGCCATGCGCCCCACGCGGTCGTGCCGCTTGACCAGCAGGTACTTGCCCTTGATCTGCTCGCGCGTGGTCTGCTTCTGCGGTGGGTAGAAGTCCTTGATCAGCTTGAACACGTAGGGGAAGGACGGCAGGTCGAAGACCAGCATCACCATGCCCTTGATCCCGGGCGCGATGCGGAAGCGGTCGCTGCTGTGGCGCAGGTGCACCAGCAGGTCGCGGTAGAAGCTGTTCTTGCCCTGCTTGTGCAGGCCCACCGCGCTGTAGATCTCGGCGCGCGGCTTGCGCGGCATCAGCGAGCGCAGGAACTGCACGTAGGCGCTCGGCACGGGCATGTCGACCAGGAAGTAAGCCCGCGCGTAGCTGAACAACATCTCCATGTCGTCCTCGGTGTGCAGGACGGTGTCGATCGACAGCTTGCCGTCGGCGGTGTGCAGCAGCGGCAAGGCGATCGGCGTCTGGTGCCCGCCGTTGATGATCTTGCCGACCACGTAGGCGCCCTTGTTGCGGAAGAACAGGTTCGACAGCACCTGGACCTGGAAGTTGGCGCGGGGCTCGATCGGCCCGAGGCGGCGCTCGAGCTCGGCCACCACGTCGTTGGCGTCGCGTTCGAGGTCTTCGAAAGGCCGCTGCAGATCGAAGTCGCGCACCAGCTGCGCCCAGGTCGCGCGCCAGGTCTCGAGCGAGGGGTAGTAGACCCGGTAGGTCGTGGTGCCTGGCGTTTCGTCGAGCTCGATGTACGAGGTGGAAAGGGCCGGGCGGACGAAGATGAAGTTGTTGTGGAAATAGCTGCGGTGCAGGATCTTGGTGGTCACCGAGTTGAAAAAAGTCTCTGCCAGTTCGGGCTGCCGGTGGTCGATGAGCAGCCCGATGTACAGCTGCTTGACCTGGGGCCAG
>JAABTC010000082.1 GCA_011390055.1 Burkholderiales bacterium
CGGCCGCCACGACGAGGTGGCTTCGAACTTCGGTGCTGGCCCCGAGGACGATGGGCCCACGCGCGACCCGGCCGTCCGCGCGACCCGCTCACGCGTACAGCGGGCGATGCTGGCCACGCTGCTGCTGGCCCAAGGCACGCCGATGCTCAACGCCGGCGACGAGATCGGCAACAGCCAGCAGGGCAACAACAACGCCTACAACCAGGACAACCCCACCGGCTGGATCGACTGGCAGCAAGCCGACACCGACGTGCTTGCCTTCGTTCAGCGCGTGCTCGCGCTGCGCCGCGAAGAGCCGGCACTGCGCCACGCACGTTGGTTTCAACATGCGCCCGCCGCGCCCGGCGAGCGCAGCCTGACCTGGCTGACGCCGGCCGGCACCGAGATGCAGGTGCGCGACTGGCACGACGCCGGCCAGCATGCCTTCGCGTGCCGCATCGACGCCTCACCGCAGGATGCGCTGCCCTCGCAGGCGGCGCCGCACGGCGGTGGCCGTCATCTGCTCATCGCGTTCAACCCCGAAGCGAGTGCGCAGCCGTTCCATTTGCCGTCTGGCACCTGGGAGGTGGGCTTGTGCAGTGCCGGCGACCTGTCTGAAGGCACCTGGGGCGCAGCGCACGCCACGTTCGCGGTGCCTGCGCACGGGCTGGTCGTGTTGCGCGGCCTGTGAACCCTGGCATTGACCCTCCGCCCTGGTCGACACCCGCGCTCCCCTCCCATGACACCCCAGCCCTCGGCCCGCGCCTCCGGCGTGATGCTCCACCTCACGTCGCTGCCGGGTCCCCACGGCATCGGCGACTTCGGCCCCGATCCCTACCGTTTCGTCGACTGGCTTGCATCTGCCGGCCAGACGCTTTGGCAATGGTTGCCCACCACACCCGTCGGCCCCGGCAATTCGCCCTACCAGAGCCCGTCGGCCTTCGCCGGCAGCCCGCTGATGGTGGCGCTGGAGCCCTTGGTCGAGCGTGGCTGGCTGGCGCCGCCGGTGCCGCCCGACACAGGCTTTCGCGCTGACCGCGTCGATTTCCATCTTGTCATCCCCTGGCGCGACGGCCAACTGCGCGCCGCGGCGGCCGGCTTCCAGGCCCGCGCCACCCCTGCCGACCGTCACGCGTTAGCGCAGTGGTGTGCGGCGCAAGCCGCATGGCTCGACGACTACGCGCTCTTCATGGCGCTGTTCAACGCGCACGGAATGCAGCCCTGGTGGGCTTGGGCCCCGGCGCTGCGCGAGCGCGGGGCCACGGCGCTGGCCGCATTTCGACGCGCGCATGCGCAAGAGATCGCCTACTGGCGCTTCGTGCAGTGGTGCTGGGACACGCAATGCATGGCCTTGAAGCGCTACGCCAACCAACGCGGGGTGCGCCTCATCGGCGACATCCCCATCTACGTGGCCGACAACAGCGCCGACGTCTGGTCGCGCCCGGACCTCTACAGTCTGGGCGCCGATGGCCTGCCCAACGTCATCGCCGGCGTGCCGCCCGACGACCTGGGCCCCGACGGCCAGCGCTGGGGCAACCCGCTGTACCGCTGGGACCGCATGGCCGCCGAAGACCACGCCTGGTGGACGGCGCGCGTGCAGCGCGTGCTGGCCCAGGCCGACATCGTGCGCATCGACCACTTCCGCGGCTTCGCCGCCTACTGGGAGATTCCGGCCACATCGCCGAGCGCCAGGGTCGGCCGTTGGGTCGCCGGGCCGGGCCGCGCGCTCTTCGAGGCGCTCGAGCGCAACGTCGGCGACGCGTCGAAGGTGAACGGCCGCCTGCCCATCATCGCGGAGGACCTCGGCCTGATCACCCCCGATGTGGTCGAGCTGATCCAATCCTGCGGCTTTCCGCGCATGAAGGTGCTGATCTTCGGTTTCAGCGGCGACGGCACACACGAGTACCTGCCGCAGAACTACGCACCCGACACCGTCGTCTACACCAGCACGCACGACACCGACACCGCCCGCGGCTGGTGGAACAACGCGCGCGACGCCGAACGCGATTTCGCCGGCGCCTACCTCGCTTGCAACAGCGACAGCGTGCACTGGGCCATGGTGCGCGCGGCGAGCAACTCGGTCTCGCGGCTGGCCGTGTTTGCGCTGCAGGACCTGCTGGGCCTGGGCAGCGAAAACCGGATGAACACGCCCGGCACGCTGGGGCCGCTGAACTGGAGCTGGCGCTTCGAATGGGAGGCTCTCGGTCCGGCGACGGCGCGGGTGCTCGGGGAGATCACCGCGCTGAGTGGAAGAGGCCCGATGGGGCTGTTTCGAGGGTAGGTGGCCCGGCCCGGGAGCGCTCGCGGGTAAGCTCGCGCGTCTTCGTGCCAGGTGGCGCGGGCACAAGAGCGAGGGCGGTTGCAATGGTGCTTGGATGGGTCGTGGCGGTGGTGTTGGCAGCGCTCGGCCTGGCCGGTTGTCAGCGGGGCGGCGAGGCGCCTTCGGCTGGCAAGGCCGACGGGGCGGCGTCGGCGCCCGCGCCCGCGGCTGCCGCGGCATCGGCGCCCGTGCTGCTGCTCTCGCCCGAAGATCTGCGCAGCGTTGCAGCCGGGGGCACCGGCGGCGGCCCGGTGATCACCGGGTCGGTCCAGCCCGAGAAGCGCGCCGACCTCCGCGCCGAGGTCTCGGCCGTCGTGACCCAGGTCCTCAAGGACAACGGCGAGCCGGTGAAGAAGGGCGATTTGCTGATGCGCCTGGACGACACCGCGATCCGCGAGTCGATGCAGTCGGCCGAAGCGTCGGCACGCGCCGCGGCGCAGGCCTTCGAGCAGGGGGAGCGTTCGGTGCAGCGGCTGAAGACGCTCCAGACCCAGGGCATGGTCTCGATGCAGGCGCTCGAGGATGCCGAGGTGCGGCGCAACAGCGCGCAGAGCGAGCTCGCGGCGTCCAGGTCGCGCGTGGCCACCGCGCAGCAGCAACTGCGGCGCACCGAAGTGCGCGCGCCCTTCGACGGGATCGTCAGCGAACGCAAGGCCTCGGTCGGTGACACGGCCCAGGTCGGCAAGGAATTGCTCAAGGTGATCGGCCCCTCGAGCATGCGCTTCGAGGGCCTGGTCTCTGCCGACCGGCTGCACGAGATGAAGGTCGGTCAGACGGTGGTCTTCAGCGTCAACGGTTTTCCCGGGGTCGAGTTCCGCGGCACGCTGCGGCGCGTCGATGCGTCGGCGAGCACGGCCACGCGCCAGGTCGAGGTGATCGTCGACTTCGTCGATCCGACCCAGGCGCCGCGTGTGGCCGGGCTCTATGCCGAGGGCCGAGCCGAAGCCGGCGGCGGCGGTGCGCTGACGCTGGCCGAGGCGTCGATCGTGCGCACGCCGGGCAGCGCGAGCCAGCCGGCCGCCGCCGCGGTCTGGCGCGTCGCGGACGGCCGGCTCGCCAAGGTCGCGGTCGAGCTCGGCCCGCGCGACGATCGCCGCGGTGAGTACCCGGTCAAGAGCGGCCTGGCCCCCGGCGACGTGATCCTGCGCAACCCCGGCGTGAACCTCGTCGAGGGCCAGCGCATCGAGTTCGCCAAGGCCGCCGTCAACGCAACCAAGTAGATCACCGACCCGACGCCCGAGGGGCCCGAGATGTTCCTGTCCGACTTCAGCATCAAGCGCCCGGTCGCCACCGTCGTCATCATCATCGCGCTGATGGGTCTGGGGCTGCTCGCGCTGTCCAAGTTGCGCGTCAACCAGATCCCCGATGTCGAGCAGCCGGTGCTGGTGGTCACGGTGCCGTACCCCGGGGCTTCGCCGGAATCGGTCGAGCGCGAGGTCGTCAACCGGATCGAAAAGTCGCTGCAGACGATCGCCGGTGTCGACCAGGTGCGCTCGACGGCGAGCGAGGGTAACGCTCGCGTCATCCTGATCTTCGACTTCGACAAGAACATGATCGAAGCTGCGGACGAGGTGCGCAACGCGATCGGCAGCGTGCGCCACAAGCTGCCGACCGAGATCCGCGAGCCGGTGCTGACGCGCATCGACCCTTCCGCGCAGCCGGTGGTCCAGCTTGCGCTGTCGTCGACGACACAAAGCCATGCCGCGATCTCGCGCCTGGCCGAAGACGAGCTGGCCGACCGCTTCCGCGGCATCGCCGGGGTCGCGACGGTCAATGTCAACGGCGCGCTGCGGCGCGAGCTGTCGGTGCTGCTGCATGCCGAGAAGCTGCGCGAGTTCTCGATCTCGGTGACCGAGGTCGTCGCGGCGCTGCGTGCGCAGAACACCACCGCGCCGGTCGGCAAGGTGCGCGGCGCGCTGGAAGACCAGAGCATCCGTCTCGTCGGCCGCATCGAGTCGCCAGCCGAATTCGAGCAGATCGTGGTGCGCCGCCGCGGCAACGAACTGCTGCGCCTGGGCCAGGTGGCCAGCATCGACGATGCCTTCGCCGAGCAGAGCAGCTACTCGATGCGCAACGGGCGGCCCAACGTCGGTCTGTCGGTCACGCGCTCGCGCGACGCCAGCACCGTCAGCGTCGCGGCCGAGGTGCGCAAGCTGCGCGAGGACGTCGCCAAGACGCTGCCCGCGGGCACCACGCTCGAGATCACGCAGGACGGCGGCATCGATGCGCAGAACAGCCTGAACAACGTGATCCACGCGCTGGTCTTCGGCGCCGGGCTGACGGTGCTGGTGGTCTACGTGTTCCTGAATTCCTGGCGCTCGACCCTGATCACCGCGCTGTCGCTGCCGACCTCTGTGGTGGCCGCCTTCATCGCGGTCTGGCTGGCCGGCTTCACGCTGAACTTCATGAGCCTGCTGGGCTTGTCGCTGGCCATCGGCGTGCTGATCGACGACGCCATCGTGGTGCGCGAGAACATCGTGCGCCACATGGAGCGCGGCGCCGACCGCCGCACCGCAGCACTCGAAGGCACCGCCGAGATCGGCTTGGCGGTGGCTGCCACCACCTTCTCGATCGTCGCGGTGTTCGTGCCGGTGGCCTTCATGCCGGGCGTCTCGGGCGAATGGTTCCGGCCCTTCGGCCTGACAGTCGTGGCCTCGGTGCTGGTCAGCCTGTTCATCTCGTTCACGCTCGACCCGATGCTCTCGGCCTACTGGGGCGACCCCCCGGGCCACCACCTCCAGCCCAAGCGTGGCATCAGCCTCGCGCTGCAGCGCTTCAACCTCTGGTTCGACCATCAAGCCGATCGCTACGGCCACGTCATCGCCTGGGCGCTGCACCACCGGCGCTGGATGTTCCTGATCGCGCTGGCCAGCCTGGTGGCCGCACTCGGGCTGCAGTTCAAGTTCGGCGGCTCGAGCTTCCTGCCCCGATCCGACCCCGGCATCCTGGCGGTCGACGTGCGCACGCCAGCGTCGTCGAGCCTGGACTACGCACGCGCCAAGGTCGAGGCCGTGGCGGCACTGGCACGCACGATTCCCGAGACGAAGGCCACCAACAGCTTCGTCACGCCGGGCGGCGGCCGGATCTATGTCGACATCGGCAAGAGCACCCAGCGCAAGCGCGCCAACGACGTGATTGCCAAGGACCTGCGCACGCTCGCCGCGCGCCTGGTCGGGGCCGAGTACACCGTGCTGGAAGACTTCAACATGGGCGCGCAAAAGCCCGTGCAGATTCGCTTCACCGGCGTCGATGCGCGTAAGCTGCTGGCGATCACCAACGACTTCATGGCCAAGCTGCGCCAGGTGCCCGGGGCGGTCGACGTCGGCCTGTCCGAGCAGGACCCGCAGGACGAGTTGAAGATCGAACTCGACCGCGGCCTGGCCAATGCGCTGGGCATCTCGGCGGCCGACGCGGCGCAGGCGCTGCGCGTGGCCTTTGCCGGCGTGGAGGTGGGCGACTGGGTCGACCCGAACGGCGAAACGCGCGACGTTGCAGTGCGCCTGGCGCCGGAAGACAGGGTCGACGCCAGCAACATCGAACGCCTGCCGATCGCGGTGGCCGGCAGCGGGCTGATCGTGCCGCTGGACCAGATCGCCACGGTCACCGTCGGCAAGGGGCCGAGCCAGATCCAGCACGCCGATGGCAAGCGCACGATCTCGGTTTCGGCCAATGCGCAGGGCCGCTCGCCCGGCGAGGTGACGGCCGATGCGATGAAGATCGCTCAGGCCATCGACTTCCCGCCGGGCTACGGCATCGAACTCGCCGGGGCCTCGAAGGACCAGCAGCAGGTGTTCGGCGCGATGCTGACCGCGTTGGGTTACGGCGTCGCGCTGATGTACCTGATCCTGGTCGTGCAGTTCGGATCGTTCACCGCGCCGCTGCCGGTGATGCTGTCGCTGCCGCTGTCGCTGATCGGCGTGGTGCTGGCGCTGCTGGCCACGCGCGGCACGATGAACCTGATGAGCCTGATCGGCGTGATCATGCTGATGGGGCTGGTGGCCAAGAACGCGATCCTGCTGCTCGACGCCACGCGCGTGCAGGAGGCCGAGGGCATCGAGCGCGAAGAGGCGCTGATGAATGCAGGGCGCAAGCGCTTCCGGCCGATCTTGATGACCACCATCGCGCTGATCGCCGGCATGCTGCCGGTGGCCATCGGGGTGGGCGAGGGCAGCGAGTTCTACCGGCCGATGGCGGTGGCCATCATCGGCGGCACCCTCACGTCGACGCTGTTGACGTTGCTCGTCATCCCGTGTTTCTACGATTCGATCGAAATCTCGCGCGAGCATGCGGTGGCCAAGTTCCAGGCCCGCGAAGCGCGCTGGAATCCATTCATCGCCTTCCTGCTGACGTTCTTCGAGGCGCTGGCGGCGCTGCTGATGTTGCGCACGCTGTGGCGCGGGGCCAAACGCATTGGCAGCAGGTTCCGTAGGCCCTCTACCGTTCGCCCTGAGCTTGTCGAAGGGCTTCCCCGGGCTCAGCCGTGAGCGGCACGCTGACCGCGCCCAGGCCAAGAAAGCCGTGCAGCCGGTGCAGTTCGTCGTCGAGCGCGCGGCAGAACGCAGCGTCGCTGCGGCGCGGGCCGAAGAAGCCCACCTCCGGCAGCAGCCGGCCACCGCGCACGGCGACGTTGGCCCAGCCCACCACGTCGTCACGCCACAGCAGCGGCATGGCGTAGTAGCCGAGCTTGCGCAGCGGTGCCGGGGTGTAGGCCTCGAAGCGGTAGGCCCAGCCCCAGAACGCCTGGAAGCGCCGGCGGTCCCACACCACCGGGTCGAAGGGCGTCAGCAGCCGGGCCTCGCTGCGCACCGTGTCGGCGTGCGGCAGGGCCTCGTCGGCCGGCCAGTACCAGCGCTGGCCGTCCACGTCGGCCCAGGCCAGGCGAGCGTGTGCGCGCAGCAACGCGGCGCGCCGCGCGTCGGCCCACTGCGGCACGCCGCCGCGCAGGTGCGAGACCAGTTCGGCCAGCGAGCGCGCGGGCAGCGGCGCGTATGTGCGCACCACCACGTCGATTAGCGCGTCCATGCCTGCCCGCGCATCGGGGGCTGCACCCTC
>JAABTC010000083.1 GCA_011390055.1 Burkholderiales bacterium
CTTGACCGAGAACCCCGAAAAATTCGACGCCCGCGAGTGGCTGAAGCCGGCGCGCGAAGCGGCCTACCGCATCTGCAAGCAGCGCTACCTGGAGTTCGGTTGCGAGGGCCAGGCCGCCAAGATCAAGCCGCAGTCGCTGGCCGAGGTGGCGCAGCGCTACAAGAGCGGCGCACTGGCGCAGACCGTCGTCTGATGATCCTGCTCCAGTCGTCGCTGCAGTCGCTGCCGCTGCTGGCGCGCGGCAAGGTGCGCGACAACTACGCCGTCGGCGACGACCGCTTGCTGATGGTGGCCAGCGACCGGCTCTCGGCTTTCGATGTCGTGCTCGGCCAGCCGATCCCCGGCAAGGGCGAACTGCTCACGAAGATGGCCCTGTTCTGGTTCTCGCGTCTCGGGCACATCGTGCCGAACCACCTGACCGGCGACGACCCCGAAAGCGTGGTCACGCTCGACGAGCGCGCGCAGGTGCGCGGCCGCTCGATGTTGGTCAAGCGGCTGAAGCCCCTGCCGGTAGAGGCGGTGGTGCGCGGCTACCTGGCGGGCAGCGGCTGGGCCGAGTACCAGGCCAGCGGCGCCGTGTGCGGTGTGGCCTTGCCCGCCGGCCTGCGCAACGCCAGCCGTCTGCCCGAGCCGATCTTCACGCCGGCCACCAAGGCGGCGCTGGGCGACCACGACGAGAACATCGATTTCGAGCGCATGCAGTCGATCGTCGGCGCCGACCTCGCTGAACGCGTGCGCGCGGTGTCGTTGCGGCTGTACGAAGAGGCCTCGGCGTACGCGCGCAGCAAGGGCATCCTGATCGCCGACACCAAGTTCGAGTTCGGCCTGGACGCCGACGGCACGCTGACCTTGATGGACGAGGTGCTGACCCCCGACTCGTCGCGCTACTGGCCGGCCGAGAGCCATGCGGCCGCGGTCGAAAGCGGCGCCAACCCGCCGAGCTACGACAAGCAGTTCGTGCGTGACTGGCTGTTGCAGGCGCGCCTGGACGGTCAACCTTGGAACCAGCGCGCGCCGGCGCCCGCTTTGCCGGCGGAAGTCATCGAGAAAACCGCCGCGAAATACCGCGAAGCCCTGACCCGCTTGACCACTTGAGATGATCCCCCGCTCGCGGTTGCTGGCCAAGCTCGACACGGCGATCGCCGCGGCGGGCAACCCGATCGAAGCCCGTTGCCTGCGCGCCGAGCGCGCCGGCCTGCTGGCGCGCCAGGGCCAGCTCGAAGCCGCGCGGGCGGCCATCGATGAACTCACCGCGCAACTCGCCTGGGCACCGAACCCGACGTTGCGCGCCTGGCTGGTGCTGGCCGATGGGCTGCACGGTTACTACAGTGCGCTCGGGCGCGGCGCGCAGGAGCAGGTTGAGCTGGCTTACCGGCTGGCTTGCGAAGGCCCTTCGATGCCACGTCTGCACGCGGTGGCCGCGGCCTGGCTGGCCAACATGGCCTTCGCCAACGACGACATGCCGCGCATGGCCACACTGGTGCGGGAAGCGCTCGACACCGCCGCGCCGCAGCACCATGCCGCGCGGGCCCGCGCCGCGCTGGTGGCCGGCTACGCGTACCACTTTGCCGCGGCCGGCGAGCGCGCTCAGCCGTGGTACGAGGCCTCGCGCCGGCACGCGATCGCCGAAGGCGACGAAACGCAGCTGTCCGCACTGATGCACAACCAGGCCTGGATGCGCGCCAGCCAGGCGCGGCTGGCGCTGCTTTTCGGTCCGGCTGTTGCAGGGGGCCGGGTCGAACCCGGGCGCGCCGCGACGCCGTCCGCCGACGAGGCCGTGGCCCAGGCGCTGATGGGCGCCGAGTCGATCGGGCATTACGACGCCGGCATCGGCACCGCTTCGTTGGGTTCCCTGGTGCCGATGCTGCGCGCGCAGGTGCTCACCGCCCAAGGCCGTTGGCCCGAGGCCTTGGCGCTGTTCGAAAGCCACCTCGAGGCCGCCCGTGCCGACGGCCTGGAGCGCCTGCTGCCGTGCCTGCTGGCCGACCGTGCCTGGTGCGCATGGCAGGTGGGGCACGCGCACGAGGCGCAGGCTCTGGCCGGCGCAGCCGAGCAGGCGCTGCAGCAGGACTGCGACACCGACGATCGTGCGATGGCCCAGGCTCGGCTGGCGCAGTTGTGTCGCGCACTCGGCGATGCGGACGCGGCGCAGCGCCATCGCGCCGAAGCCGAGCACGGCCACCGCACGCACTGCGAACAGCAGGCGCGTATCGGGGCGCTGCTCGACGAAGCCTTGGTGGGGGTCGACCCGGCCACGGTCTGAACGCCGCGCGCGGCGGCTGCCGTCCCAGCGCCGTCAGCGCGGCATGCGCAGGCGTCAGAACAAGGCCATGCTCAACTTGCGCCGGTACTGGTCGACCACCGGGTCGGCCGCGGCGGTCAGCCCGGCCTTGCCGGTGAGCTCGAGCGCACCCTTGGCCTTGGCCGTATCGGCGGCGCTGGGCTTGGGCACGGGCTTGGTCAACAGCGTCAGGATCGCGACGTAGGTCTTGCGCGCGGCCTCCTGGTTCCAGCTCTTGTCACGCATCACGATCTCGAGCAGTTCGTCCATCGCGTCGGTGTAGCGGCCGGCGGCAAAGAGGCCCTGCGCGAGTTCGAAGCGGGCCTCGAAATCGCGCTTGTTGGCAGCGATCGCGGCAGCCAGGCTCTGGGCGTCGCGCCCACCCTGCGCCGCACGCTGCGCCGCGATCCAGCGGCCCAGTGCATCGATGCGGGCATCGACCAGCGCCTTGGCCGCGACCGGCGCGTAGGCCTGCTCGGCCAATTCGAGCTGACCCTGTTCGAGCAACAGCTTGACGTAGTCGAAGCGCGCAACGTCGTTGGCCGGATCGATGGCCACGGCCTGCTGCAGCAGGGCCAGTGCCGAGCCCACGTCGCCTTCGGCCATCAGCACTTCGGCTTCCTCGAGCTCGGCCTCGGCCTCGAACTCGTCGGGCGTCGGTACATGCTTGTCGAGGAAGGCGCGAACCTGCGCCTCGGGCAGCGCGCCGACGAAGCCGTCGACCGGTTGCCCGCCCGCGAACAGCACGCAAAACGGAATCGAGCGCACGCCGAAGGCCTGGCTCAGCTGGGCCGCGATCTCGGGCTGGTCGTCGCTGTTCAACTTGGCCAGCTTGAAGCGGCCGGCGTACGCCACCTCCAGCTTTTCCAGCACCGGTCCGAGCTGCTTGCAAGGGCCGCACCAGGGCGCCCAGATGTCGAGCAGCACCGGTTGTTGCACCGAGGCCTGGATGAGGTCGGCCTCGAAATTCGCGAGCGTGATGTCGTTCATGGTCCGTCGATGGGAGTGGGAGCGTGCCTACAATTCAAGGCTTCCGCAGCATGAGCCTGGAGCGCGCCCTTGACAGAGCCCTGCCCGTTGGTCGGCGTGGTGATGGGTTCTTCCAGCGACTGGCAGACCCTTCGGCACGCGGCCGCTATTCTCGCCGAGTTCGGCGTGCCGCACGAATGCCTCGTGATCTCGGCCCACCGCATGCCCGACGCCATGTTCGATTACGCCGAGCAGGCCCGCACACGCGGCCTGGTGGCGCTGATCGCCGGTGCGGGCGGCGCCGCGCACCTGCCCGGCATGCTGGCCGCCAAGACCACCGTACCGGTGCTCGGCGTGCCGGTGGCCAGCAAGCACCTGAACGGCGTCGATTCGCTGCATTCGATCGTGCAGATGCCCAAGGGCGTGCCAGTTGCGACCTTCGCCATCGGCGATGCCGGCGCGGCCAATGCCGCGCTCTTTGCAGTGGCAATGCTGGCGCAGACCGACGCGGGCCTGCTCGAACGGCTCGAGGCCTTCCGCGCGCGCCAGAGCGAAGTCGCGCAGGCGATGACCTCGGATCTCAAGTGACGCACCGCGCATGAAGCCGATCCTGCCCGGCAGCCTGGGCGACGACGGACGCCCTGCCACGCTGGGGGTGATGGGCGGCGGCCAGCTTGGGCGCATGTTCGTCCAGGCCGCGCAGGCGATGGGCTACTACACCGCGGTGCTCGACCCCGACCCGACCAGCCCGGCCGGCCTCGTCGCGCACTACCACGTTCAGGCCGACTACCTCGGCGAGCCGGGCCTGGCGCAGCTGATGCAGCGCAGCTCGGCCATCACCACCGAGTTCGAGAACGTGCCGGCCGCGGCATTGGCGACACTGGCCGCACACCGCCCGGTGTCTCCCGGGGCCGCATGCGTGGCGGTGTGCCAGGACCGCGCGGTGGAGAAGGCGCACTTTGAACGCAGCGGCGTGCCCTGCGCGCCGTACGCTGTGATCGAGACGGCAGCGCAGTTGGCCGCCGTGCCTTCCCAGCTGCTGCCGGGCATCCTGAAGACCTCGCGGCTGGGCTACGACGGCAAGGGCCAGGCCCGCGTGGCCGACCGCGCCGCGCTGGCCGCCGCCTGGGACACGCTGCGCTGCGCGCCGTGCGTGCTCGAACAGCAGTTGCCGCTGGCCCTGGAGCTGAGCGTGATCGTGGCGCGCGGCGCCGACGGGCAGTGCGTGCACCTGCCGGTGCAGCAGAACCTGCACCGCGACGGCATTCTGGCCGTCACGCAGGTGCCCGCGCCCGATGCCGACGCCGCCTTGCAGCAGCGGGCGGTGCAGGCCGCCGAGTCGCTGGCCGAGGCGCTGGGCTACGTCGGGGTGCTGTGCGTCGAATTTTTCCTGTTGCAGGACGGCCGCCTGGTGGCCAACGAGATGGCGCCACGCCCGCACAACTCGGGCCACTACAGCATCGAGGCCTGCGACGTGTCGCAGTTCGCGCTGCAGGTGCGCTGCCTGGCGGGGTTGCCGCTGGTGCAACCGCGGTTGCACTCCCCCGCGGTGATGCTGAACCTTCTCGGTGACCTGTGGCTCGACCCAGCCGGGCGCGAGCGGGTGCCCGACTGGTCGGGCGTGTTGGCGTTGCCTGGGGCCCACCTGCACCTCTACGCGAAAGGCCAGGCCCGCCCCGGCCGCAAGATGGGCCACCTCACTATCACCGCGGCCGACGCCGCCACCGCCCGCGCGGTGGCCTTGCGGGCGGCGGCTACGCTGGGCTTGCCGGCGTTCTGAGTGCGATGCGACTCGACGGCAGCGACCCGAGGGCCCTGGAGGCCGCGGCCGACCGGCTGGCGGCGGGCGAACTGGTCGCGTTCCCGACCGAGACCGTGTACGGCCTGGGCGCGCGTGCCGACGACGATGCCGCCGTGGCCCGGATCTTCGCCGCCAAAGGCCGCCCGACCGACCATCCGCTCATCGTGCACGTCACCGACGCCGCGCAGGCGCGCTCGTTCGCGGCCGAGTGGCCGCCGCTGGCCGAGCGCCTTGCCGCGGCGTTCTGGCCCGGCCCGCTGACGCTGATCGTGGCGCGCCAGCCGCAGCGGGCCAGCGCAGCCGCCGCCGGCCAGCCGACGATCGGGCTGCGTTGTCCCGACCACCCGCTGGCGCAGGCCCTGCTCGTTGCCGCGGCGCGGCGCGGCGTGGCCGGCGTGGCGGCGCCCAGCGCCAACCGCTTCGGCCGCATCAGCCCGACCACGGCAGTGCACGTGCAGGCCGAGTTTGGCGCTGCCGGCGAGCCCGTCACGGTGCTCGACGGCGGCCCCTGCGCGGTCGGCATCGAGTCGGCGATCGTCGATTGCTCGCGCGGCCGGCCGGTGCTGCTGCGCCCGGGCAGCTTGTCGCAGGAGCAGCTGGCGGCTGCTGCGGGCATGCCGCTGGCGGCACGCGACGACGCGGCGCCGCGCGCCTCCGGCACCCTCGAGGCCCACTACGCCCCGCACGCGAAACTGCGCCTGATGCCCGCGGCGGCGCTGGCCGATGCGCTCGCGATCTGGGTCGAGGCCGACCAGGCCGTCTCGGCCCCACGCCCGGCCGGGCCCCGGCTGGCGGTATATTCGCGCACCGTGCGCACACCCCGTGCGGCCGCGCTGGCGGTGCGGCGGATGCCCGAGACGCCAAGGGCCGCGGCCTACGAATTGTTTGCAGTCTTGCGTGAACTCGATGCGCTCGGCGTGGCACTGATCTGGGTTGAACAACCGCCGCCCGGCGCCGACTGGGCCGGCGTGCGCGACCGGCTCGAGCGCGCGGCCGCCACCGCGTGAAACACTGACCGCCTGCACACCCTGTCATCCGACTTCGACCGTTCCCCGCTGGAGATTGCATGCGCCCAAATTTTCTTGCCCGCCTCGCCACCGCCCTGGTCGCCGGCGTTCTGGTCGCCGCCTGCGGGGGCGGCCAGGTCGAGCCGTTTGCGCCCACGCGCATCCTGGCCTTCGGCGACGAGCTGAGCACCATCGAGGCCGACGGCCGCAAGCACAGCATCAACGGCTACAAGCAGGTCACTGTCAACGGTGTCACCAGCGACGACCTGACCACGCTCGACTGCACCCGGCTGCCGATCTGGACCCAGACCGTCGCGGCCAGCTTCAGCCTGGCCTTCGACCACTGCCTGGGCACGGCGACCGCCGCCAGTGGCCAGACGCTGGCCCGTCCCGGGCAGAAGGTGGCGGACTTCGCGGCCCAGGTGGCTGCGGTCCAGGGCGTGCCCTTCGGGGAGAAAGACTTGGCGCTGGTGATGTTCGGCCTGAACGACATCCTCGAGCTGTACGGCAGCTACACCGGCTCCAACCGCGACGCCCTGATCGCCGAAGCGCGCACGCGTGGCGCGGTGCTGGGCGGGCAGGTCAATGCGCTGGCCCAGCGTGGACCGGCGGTGGTGGTGCTGACGGTGCCCGACATCGGCTTGTCGCCGTTTGCGCTGGCCCAGAACAGCGCGGGCGACACCTCGCGGTCGCAGCTGATCTCCGACCTGGTCGCAACCTTCAACAACCGCATGAGCGTCGAGCTGATCAACGACGGCCGCTTGATCGGGCTGGTGTACGCCGACATCGAGGTGCAGAACAACGTCAAGTTCAAGGAGACCTACGCTCTTTCGAACGTCACGCAGGCCGCCTGCCTGACCAGCGCCGCGCTGCCGGCCTGCACCACCACGAGCCTCGTTGCCGGCGCCACCGCCACCACCTGGCTCTGGGCCGACAGCCTGCTGCTGTCGCCGGCGGGTCAGGCCCGGCTCGGCCTGCTGGCCGAATCGCGCGCGCGCAACAACCCGTTCTGAGGCCTGCGCGGGCCGGGGCTGTTGCGCCCGGCTCACGCCGTGGGTTAACCCGGCTCGGGGCGCTCGGGCCAGGCTCTTATAGTCCCCCGCAATTGGGCGCTGCCTCGCTGCGGCCCCTTCGACACCGCATCAAGGAGACCTTGCCATGGCCTTTTCCCTTCAATGGCGCGCTGGCGTCGCCTCCGCACTGGTTGCTGCTGCGCTGCTCGCAGCCTGCGGCGGTGGGGACTCCGGACCAACCACGACACGCGTCGTGTCCTTCGGCGACAGCCTGT
>JAABTC010000084.1 GCA_011390055.1 Burkholderiales bacterium
GAGGTGATGTTGCGCTTGACGACGTCCATGCCCACGCCACGGCCGGACACGTCGGTGACCACCTCGGCGGTCGAGAAGCCGGCGTACTGGCGGATCGTCCACGGCCGCACCGCGTACATCGTGGCCTGCGGGCCGCGCAGGTAGGGCGCGAAGCCGGGCAACGTGTCGGTGTGCGGCAGCCCGGCGAGATCGGCCGCGGTGTAGAGCGGCTTGACCGTCAGACCCTCGGGCGTGATCCAGTCCAGCGCGGTGATGTCGCCGGCAGGCGCCGCCTTCGCGGCGGCGCGCTTCCAGTCGTCGAGCGTCGGGCCTGGCGGTGTCGGGGCGGAACTCGTGGGCATCGTGATCTCCTCGCGCGGAACGCGGGCTCGCACCCCGTGCCGTCTTGCATTATCCATAATTATGAATTCAAATCCAGCGGTGAACAAGGCTGTCGCTGTCCTGCCGCTCGGTCGCCGCGCCCTGTACGAGGACGTGGCCGAGCGCCTGCGCACACAGATCTTCGAGCGCGCCATCGAACCCGGTGCGTGGATCGATGAACAGAAGCTGGCGCTCGAGTACGGCATCAGCCGCACCCCCCTGCGCGAAGCCATCAAGGTGGTGGCCACCGAAGGACTGGTCACGATGAAGCCGCGGCGCGGCGCCTATGTCGCCGAGATGAGCCGCGACGACGTGGCGCAGATCTACCAGATGCTGTCCCTGCTCGAAGCCGACGCCGCGGCCGAAGTGGCCCGCCGCGCCAGTGCAGAGCAACTCGACCAACTGCAGGCGCTGCACGACCTGCTCGAGCGCCAGGTGCGCCAGCGCGACGCCTTTTTCGCCACCAACGAGCGCTTTCACATGGCGCTGCTCGACATCGCCGGTAACCGCTGGCGCAGCCAGATCGTGACCGACCTGCGCAAGGTGATGAAGCTGAACCGCCACCACTCGTTGTTCAAACAGGGCCGGCTGACCGATTCATTGGCCGAACATCGGCTGCTGATGGAGGCCCTCAAGCGGCGCAACGCCGCCAAGGCGACGGCGCTGATGCGCGCGCACTTCGCCAACGGGCTCGAAGCGGCGAATTGAGTTGAGCCGCCGCTGTCCAGCAGCGCCAGATGTGGTGGATTCAAACCCCCGCCCCCGCGGGCGAGGGGTCAGGCTTATCAGAGGCGCTCGAACACCGCCGCGATGCCCTGCCCGCCGCCGATGCACATCGTCACCAGCGCATAGCGCCCGGCCGTGCGGTGCAGCTCGTAGACCGCCTTGGTGGCCAGGAATGCGCCCGAGCAGCCGATCGGGTGGCCCAGCGCGATCGCGCCGCCATTCGGGTTGACCTTGCTCATGTCGAACTCCAGGCCGCGCGCCACCGCGATGGCCTGCGCCGCGAAGGCTTCGTTGCTCTCGATCACGTCGATCTGGTCCAGGCGCAGGCCCGCCTTTTTCAACGCCAGCTTGGTGGCCGGGATCGGGCCTTCGCCCATGATTTCATTGGGTACGCCGGCCACCGCGTACGACACCAGGCGCGCCATCGGCTTGTGCCCGGCGGCGGACGCGACCGCTGCGTCGGCCAGCACGAAGAAGGCCGCGCCGTCGTTGATGCCCGAGGCGTTGCCGGCGGTCACCGAGCCGCCGTCTTTTTTGAACGCCGGCTTCATCTTGGCCAGGGTCTCCATCGTCGTGCCGGCCTTGACGTGCTCGTCGGTGTCGAACGTCACCTCGCCCTTGCGGGTCTGCTTGACGATGGCCACGATCTGCGACTTGAAACGGCCCTCGGCGATCGCCGCCGCCGCGCGCCGGTGCGATTCCACCGCCAGCGCGTCCTGCTCCTCGCGCGTGATGCCCCACTTGGTGACCAGGTTCTCCGCCGTGATGCCCATGTGGCCGACGCCGAAGGGGTCGGTCAGCGTGGCGACCATGGTGTCGATGAGTTTGGTGTCGCCCATGCGCGCGCCGTTGCGCATCGCGGTGGACAGGTAGCCGCCGCGGCTCATCACTTCCACGCCGCCGCCGACGCCGTAATCGCAATCGCCGAGCAAGATGTTCTGCGCCGTCGTCACGATGCCCTGCAAGCCCGACGAGCACAGCCGGTTGACCGACATCGCCACCGAATCCATCGGCAACCCGGCCTGGATCGCGGCCACCCGCGCCACGTAGGCAAAGCGGCTGTCGGTGGGGATGGTGTTGCCCACCGTCACGTAGTTGATCGACTTCGGGTCAACCCCCGACCGCTCGACCGCCGCCTTCATCACCGTACCGGCCAACTCAGCCGGTTCGATGTCGGCCAGCGCGCCGCCGAAAGTGCCGATCGCCGAACGGGCGATGCCCAGAACCACCACATCACGATTGCTCATGCTCTGTCTCCTTGAAAAATTCCATCGATCAATTCACCACGAGGCGGGCTGCGCCTTCGCGCGCCGCGATCACCTCGCCGATATCGGCCACGCTGTCGAAGCCGTGACGGTGGAACACCGCCATCACCTCGGGCACCGACGCGGCGTCGCAAGTCACCAGCAGGCCGCCGCTGGTCTGCGGGTCGGTCAGCAAGGCCTGGTCGATCGCGGCGAATCCGGCGGGCAAGGCCACCTCGCTGCCGTAGCCCGCCCAGTTGCGCGACGAAGCACCGGTCACGAAACCTTGTTCCGCCAGCGCGCGCACGCCCTGCAGCAGCGGCACGCGCGACCAGTCGATGGCGATCGCGGCCTTGGCGCCGCGGGCGAGTTCGAGCACATGCCCCGCCAGGCCGAAACCCGTGATGTCGGTCATCGCGTGCACGCCCGGCAGGGCCGCGAGATCGGGCCCGGGGGTGTTCAGCTTCGTCGCGCTGGCGATCATCTGCGCGTAGCCCGCGTCGCCGAGCTTTTCCTTCTTCAAAGCCGCCGACATCACGCCGACGCCCAGCGCCTTGCCCAGCACCAGCCGGTCGCCAACCCGCGCATCGGCATTGCGCTTGATCCGCTTCGGATGCACCAACCCGATCGCGACCAGGCCGTAGATCGCCTCGACCGAGTCGATGGTGTGGCCACCGGCGATCGGGATGCCGGCCTCGCGGCAGATGGCGTTGCCGCCCTCGAGCACGCGGCCGATCGTCGCGGTCGACAGCACGTTGATCGGCATCGCCAGCAGGGCCAGCGCCATGATCGGCTTGCCGCCCATCGCGTAGACGTCGCTGATCGCGTTGGTCGCGGCGATGCGGCCGAAATCGTACGGGTCGTCGACGATCGGCATGAAGAAGTCGGTCGTCGCGATCAGCGCCAAGTCATCCGTCAACTGGTAGACCGCGGCGTCGTCGGCGGTCTCGATACCCACCAGCAACTCCTTGGGCACCGGCAGTTGGGTCGTTCCTTGCAAGATTTCGCTCAGCACACCGGGAGCAATCTTGCAGCCGCAACCTCCACCATGGGAGAGCGCGGTCAGGCGCGGTTCGTCCGGGGGGCGTTCAGGGGCGTTCACGGTATTCCTTCAGCAGGTCGGCGATCAGGCGCCGCAGCGTGGCGCGCTCGCGCGCGGGCTCGAAAAGCGGCGCCCGCGCGTTGCACTGGGTGCGCAGCCCCTGAAGCATAGTCGCGTCGCCGCGCAGCCGCTGCAAGGCTATCGCAAGACCCGATGCATCCCCGGGCGCGAAGTACCCGCGGTAGTCGGCGCCGAGCATGCCGACGTTGCCCGAGATCTGCGAAGCCAGCACCGGCGTGCCCGAGCGCACCGCCTCCATCACGACATGGGCCCCGCCCTCCATCGCGCTCGGGTGCACCAGCACATGGGCGCGCTGGATGCGCCGCAGCACCGCTTCGTGCGGCAATGCGCCGAGCCAGCGGTAGTGCGGCAGCTCGCGCATCAGCGCCTTGGCCTGGCGGCCCAGCGCCGCGTCGAGCGGCGCGCCGATGTGGTCGAGCAGGATGTCGTCGCGCTGCAACAACTTGCGCGCCGCCGAGAAGTAGGTCTGCGGGTCCTTCTCGTCGCGCAGGTGGCCGACCATCAAGGCCCGCAGGTGGCGGTCGGTCTTGGCGAGCGCCTGGCGTGCGCCGGTCGACTGGAAGCAGACGACGCACTTGGCTCGGTGCCCGGCGGGCACGTCGTCGGGCGCGCCTTCGTGCAGCACGACGAGGCGGTCGGCCAGGGCCAGCGAGCGCTGGGTGGCGGGATCGACGGCGAGGTCGCGGTAGAGGTCGGTGCCGGTCAGCACCACGACCAGCGGCTTGTGTGAGGGGCTGGCGCCCCGGCCGGCCGCGGCGCCGGCTGCCGCCCAGGCCGCGATGCTGGCGGCCGATCGCCGCGCGTGCAGCGCCAGCATCAGGTCGGCAGGCGAGCCGTCCCAGGCTTGGGCCAGGCGGACTTCATAATCCGCCGACAACATCCGCCGCCAGCGTTGCGCGGTCTGCCAGTTGCCGTTGTTCGCCGAGCGCAGGGCTGGCGTGACGAGGCAGACCACCGGTTTGCGTGCATGCATGGCTGCAAGCTTAGCCTCCCGATGACCGAACCGATCGACGACCCCTCCTTGATTCGCCATGCGGGCGCCGCCGACCTGGCGCGCGCCCTGACCGCCGGGCGCGCGCACAGCCTGCGGCTGTTCTCGAGCACCCGCGCGGAGCTCGGCGGCCGACTGGAGATCCCGTGCAGCGAAGCGGTCAACCCGCCGCTCTGGGAGTTGGGCCACCTCGGCTGGTTCGAGGAGTTTTGGATCGCCCGCAACACCGAGCGCCTGCGCGGCCCCGCGGCCCGCCTCGAAGCGCCGCGTGCCGCACCGCTGCTGCCGAAGGCAGATGCCTTGTACAACTCGAGCACCGTCGCCCATGCGAGCCGCTGGCACCTGGACCTTCCGGACGCCGCGCGCACACTGACTTACCTGGCACAGTCGCGCGAGCGGACGCTGCGGCTGCTTTCACACATCGCCGCCGACGACGACGCGCTGTATTTCTTTCGCCTCGTGCTGATGCACGAGGCGATGCACGGCGAGGCCGGCGCGATGATCGCGCAAACCTTGGCGCTCGACATCGGCGACGCACTGCCGAGCACCGCCCCGGCCGCGGCGCCCGTTGCGCAAGGGGTGCCCGACACGCTCGCGTTGCCGGCGCGCACCGCAACCGTCGGCAGTCCCGTCCGCGGCTTCGTTTTCGACAACGAACTGGGGGAGCACACGGTCGATGTTGCGGCGTTCGACATCGACAGCTCGCCTGTCACCTGGGGTGCGTACCTGCCCTTCATCGAGGCCGGCGGCTACGACGACCGACGCTGCTGGACCGCGACGGGCTGGGCCTGGCGAGCGCGTGAATTGCCGAATGGCCTGCCGCGCTACCTCGGGCGTGGCGATGGCGGGCGCTGGCGCCGCGCCTGCTTCGGCCGTTCGGTCGACGTCGACCTCGCGCAGCCCGCCGTCAACCTGAGCCTGCACGAAGCGCAGGCCTGGTGCACCTGGGCCGGCCGCCGGCTACCGACCGAGCACGAGTGGACGATCGCGCGGGAAGACCACGGCGAAGCCTTTCGGTGGGGCGAGGTCTGGGAATGGACCGCGTCGCCCTTCGCGCCGTGGCCGGGCTTCGCGCCCCACCCCTACCGCGACTATTCACAGCCTTGGTTCGATGGCCGGCCGGTGTTGAAGGGTGGCTCGTTCGCCACCGCGCCCCGCATGAAGCACCCGGCCTACCGCAACTTCTTCGGCGCCGGCCGCAACGACGTGTTCGCGGGCTTCAGGAGTTGCGGCTTGTAGCGCGAAGAGCTCGCCCGGGCCGCAACCGCGTTACATTCCGTAAAAACTCGGGGTCGGTATGTTGAAGATCGGGTTCGGTCCGGCGGGCGTTGTCGCTATCGAAGGTCGGCTCGACGCCGTCCAGGCAGCGACGGCCCAGTCGTTTCTCGACGGCGTCGATGGCACCGTCGTGCTGGACTGTTCGGCCCTGGACTACCTCTCGAGCGCCGGCCTCGGGGTGCTGCTGAAGACACACAAGCGGCTGGTGTCGCGTGCCGGCCAACTGCGGCTGGTGGGCGTCAGTCCTCGCGTGCACGACATCTTTCGCTACGCCGGGTTCGACCAGATTTTCGAAATCACGGCGGCGCCGTAGAGATCGGACCAACTTTTGCATCGCGCCCGTGTACTTGTGCAGAGCGTCGACGATGCGCAGTTGTTGCAGCGGTTCCGCAGCGGCGACCGGGAGGCGTTTGCCGACTTGGTGGTTCGGTACCAGAAGCCCATCTACAACGCGGCGTTCTGGATCTTGCGCAAGGCCGAAGATGCCAGCGACGTCACGCAGACCGTGTTCCTGAAAGTGGTGGAGCGACTCGATGACTACGACCCGCAGTACAAATTCTTCAGCTGGATCTACCGCATTGCCGTCAATGAATCGCTCAACCTTTTGCGGCGCAATGGACACGAGGACGCGCTCGACGACGAAGCCGATTTCGAAGCGCCGCAGAGCGCCACGCCGGAATGGCGGGTCGGCGAAGTCGAGCGTTCGCGCCGTCTGCAGGACGCATTGATGCGCCTGAACACCAACGACCGGACGGTGCTGACACTGCGGCACTTTTCCGAGTGCAGCTACCAGGAGATCGCGCAGGTGCTCGAGATCGACGAGAAGACCGTCAAGTCGCGCCTGTTCGAGGCGCGGCAGCGGTTGTGCGCGCGGCTCGAAGATTTGAGGCAGCACTGAAATGCAGCGCGCCGCCGCCCTCGAACTGATGCACGCTGTGCTGGACGGCGCGGCGAGCGATGCGCAGGTGCTGCAACTGCAACAACTGCTGGCCACCGATCCCGCAACACGGTCCGAATTCGAGGCCCTGCAACGCCTGTTCTCAGACCTGGGCCGTGTGCCGCAACGGCATCCGCCCGAGGGCCTGTACGCAGCGGTCGTCGCCGCGGCGAGGTTGCCGCCGGCCCGTGCGCAATCTGCACAAGGCCGGCGCCAACTTTTTCCTTGGCCCCGTGTACTTAGCCCAGTACCTCGAGACGCCGTCCCGAGATCGACCCCCAAGACCCGGCTGTCCAGCCGTTTGACCACCCTCCTGAGGAGCATCGACATGAGCGACCAGCAAAACCGCAGCACGTTCGGCAATCGCAAGGCCTGGATCGGTGGCGCCGTGGCAGCCGCGGCCGTGCTCGTCGTGTGGCAGTACGGGTTGGGTGGCGGGGCACAGGAGAAAGACGTGATCGGCACCATTGCGCCAGCCGAGCGCTACCGTGCGCCGCAACCGACGGCCGGTGACATCAAGGTCGGTACGCCGACCGGTGGGACAGGTGGGCAAACGGGTCCTGCGGCGCAAAGCGACGCCGCGGCCAACAATGCGGCAGCTAACAACGCAGCTGCCAACAATGCAGCGGCTAACAACGCGGCA
>JAABTC010000085.1 GCA_011390055.1 Burkholderiales bacterium
AGATCGACTTCGGGCATGAAGCAAGATCCATCGCCCTCTTCCGCACCGCGCTGGCGGACTTCCCCGACCTCTGGATTCCGGACGTCGTCCCGGCACTCTCGCAAGGGGCCGTGCTCACATTGGAGTTTTCTCCTGGCGAGCGCATCGATCATTACGCAGGCCCGCACCCAGAGACGATGCCGCGTGCGATCGACACGCTGGTCAGGTTGATGCTGCAGTCGATCTTCGAGGAAGGCATCTTCCACGCCGACCCACACCCTGGCAATGTGTTCATCCTGCCGGACGGCCGCCTGTCGCTGCTGGACTTCGGCAACACCGGCGAACTCGACGAGCGGATGCGGGAGTCGCTGATGCTGCTGCTGGAGGCCGTGGTCAAGGGCGACGCAAGGGCCGCCACCGAGACCTATCTCGAAATGGCGGCTGCGGGTGACGAGATCGATCGCGCCGGCCTGCTGGCCGACATGAAAGCGGCGTTGTACGAAATTCGCCGCAGCAACCTCTCCGACGTGTCGATCGGCGACGCCTTCGACTCACTGATGAGCGCCGGCAGCCGCAACGGTGTTCACAACCCGGCTGAGTTCGTGCTGCTCACGCGCGCCTTCGTCATCCTGGAATCGATGGTGGGCCATCTTGCGCCCGAACACGACTACATGCAGTCATTTCGCGAACAGATCGCGCGCCTCAAGGCGTTGCACTTCGGGCCGGAGCGCATCAAGTCCAAGACCCAACAAGTGGCGCGCGACACGGAACGTCTCTTCGCCGACGCACCAGGCGACATGCGACGTGTCCTGCGCCGAATTGCCGAAGGCGATCTGGGACGCCTGCCGGGTGTGGAAGCGCTGGGCGCCCGCCTCAGTCGCAACGTCACGCGCCTGGCGAGCGCGATCTCCTTCGGGGCGCTGGTGATAGGCGGCTCGATGCTCATGCTGACCCCGATTGGTGGTCGGCACCACATTTTTGGCGAGATCATGATCGCCGCCGGCGTGGTGGGCATGGTGGTTGCGGGCATCGGCGCGTTGCGCCGCAGACAGGTCGGCCAACATTGAGTTTTGTGCGCTGCCGAACCGGGTCCTCAAGGGGCGCCGAGGGGAGGCATGGCGGCGGTCGGCGCCACGTGGGCGGACGCTGTGCCGTCCTGAACGCGGGTGTGCCGCAGCTGCCACTGCTTGACCAGCGCGTACAAAGCCGGGATCACGCCCAGCGTGAGCACGGTCGACGAGATCATGCCGCCGACCATCGGTGCGGCGATGCGGCTCATCACCTCCGAGCCCGTGCCGGTGCCCCACATGATCGGCAGCAGGCCGGCCATGATGGCCACCACCGTCATCATCTTGGGGCGCACCCGTTCGACGGCACCTTCCATCACCGCGCCGTAGAGGTCGGCGGGCCCGGGCAGGCGACCTTCAAGGCGGCAGCGCTCCTTCGCTTCCTCCCAGGCATGGTCGAGGTAGATCAGCATCACCACGCCGGTTTCTGCTGCAACACCGGCCAGCGCGATGAACCCGACGGCCACCGCCACCGACAGGTTGTAGTCCAGCCACCACATCAGCCACACCCCACCCACCAGCGCAAACGGCACCGACAGCATCACGATGAAGGTCTCGGGCAGACGGCGGAAGTTCAGGTAGAGCAGCAGGAAGATCAGCAGCAGGGTCACCGGCACGACGATCTTCATCTTCTCGACGGCACGCTCCATGCCCTCGAACTGACCGCTCCAGGTGATGTAGTAGCCGGCGGGGAACTTGACCTGGTCGGCCACCGCCTTGCGCGCGTCGGCGACGTAGGAGCCGATGTCACGGCCCCGGATGTCGACGAAGATGTAGGCCGACAGCAGCGCGTTCTCGGTGCGAATGCCTGGTGTGCCGCGGGCCACCACCACTTTGGCCACCTGGCCCAAAGGAACCATTGCGCCGCCCATCACCGGCACCAGCACTTCGCGCTCGATCTGCTCGGGGTTGCTGCGCAACTCGCGCGGGTAGCGCACGCTGACGCCGAAACGTTCGCGGCCTTCCACCGTGGTGGTGACCATCTCGCCACCCAGGGCCGTGCCGATGACGTCCAGCAGTTCGCCCACGGAAAGGCCGTAGCGCGCCAGTGCCACGCGGTCGGGTTCGATGTTCAGGTAGCTGGCGCCCGTGAGTCGTTCGGCGAAGGCGGATGTCGTGCCTGGCACCGTCTTGACCACGGCCTCGATTTCCCGGGCCAGCTTCTCCATCTCGCCCAGGTCCTTGCCGAAGACCTTGATCCCGATCGGCGTTCGGATGCCGGTCGACAGCATGTCGATGCGCGCCTTGATCGGCATCGTCCAGGCGTTGGAGACACCCGGAAACTGCAAGGCCTGGTCCAGCTCGGCGATCAGCTTGTCGGTGTCCATGCCGGCGCGCCACTGCTCCTGCGGCTTGAGGTTGATGACGGTCTCGAACATCTCCGTCGGCGCCGGGTCGGTGGCGGTGTTGGCGCGGCCGGCCTTGCCGTAGACCGATTCGACCTCCGGGAAGCTCTTGATGATCTTGTTCTGCGTCTGCAGCACCTCGGCGGCCTTGGTGATCGACATGCCGGGCAGGGAGGACGGCATGTACAGCAACGTGCCCTCGTTGAGGGTGGGCATGAACTCGCTGCCCAGCTGCGATGCCGGGAAGTAGGACAGCCCCATCGTGATCACGGCCAGCGCGACGGTCAGCTTCTTCCAGCGCATGACGGCTTCGATGATCGGCCGGTAGACCCAGATCAGGAAGCGGTTCACCGGGTTCTTCGCCTCCGGCATGATCTTGCCGCGGATGAACAGCAGCATCAGCACCGGCACCAGCGTCACCGAAAGCAGCGATGCGCCGGCCATCGCGAAGGTCTTGGTGTAGGCCAGCGGCGAGAACAGGCGGCCCTCCTGCGATTCGAGCGTGAACACCGGCAGGAACGACACGGTGATGATGAGCAGCGAGAAGAAGAGGGCCGGCCCCACCTCCTGGCAGGCCGCGATCATCGCCTCGGCACGCTCCTTGAAGGTGTGAACGGGTTTGAGCCGGTCCAGCTTCTCCAGGTGCTTGTGCGCGTTCTCGATCATCACGATGGCCGCGTCGACCATGGCGCCGATAGCGATCGCGATGCCGCCCAGGCTCATCAGGTTCGAGTTCATGCCCAGCAGCCGCATCGCGATGAACGAGATCAGCACCCCGACCGGCAGCATCACGATGGCCACCAGTGCCGAGCGCACGTGCATCAGGAACACGATGCACACCACCGCCACGATGACGCTCTCCTCCAGCAGCGTCCAGGAGAGGTTCTTGATGGCACGGTGGATCAGGTCCGAGCGGTCGTAAACCGCCTGGATCGTGACGCCCTCGGGGAGGCCGGTCGAGATCTCGGCCACCTTGGCCTTGAGGTTGTGGATGACTTCGAGCGCGTTCTGTCCGAAGCGCGACATCGCGATGCCCGAGACGACCTCGCCCTCGCCGTTCAGTTCCGACAGGCCGCGCCGCTCGTCGGGGACCATCTCGACACGCGCGATATCGCGGATCAGCACCGGCGTGCCGCCCTCGCTCTTGACCACCAGCATCTCGATGTCGGCCTTGTTGCGCAGGTAGCCCTTGCCGCGCACCATGTACTCGGTCTCGGCCATCTCCACCACGCGCCCGCCGACGTCGCGGTTGGAGTCGCGGATGACCTGCGACACCTTCATCAGTGGAATGCCGAAGCTGCGCAGCTTGAGCGGATCGACGGTGACCTGGTAGGTCTGCACGAAGCCGCCCAGCGACGCCACTTCGGCCACACCTGGCGCCTTGGTCAACTGGTAGCGCACGTACCAGTCCTGGATGGTGCGCAACTCGGCCAGCGTCTTGTCCTTGCCCAGCAGCACGTACTGGTAGACCCAGCCGACGCCGGTGGCGTCGGGGCCGAGTGAGGGCGACACGCCCTTGGGCAGGCGGCTGGAGGCAAAGTTCAAATACTCCAGCACCCGGCTGCGGGCCCAGTAGATGTCGGTGCCGTCCTCGAAGATCACGTAAACGAACGAGGCACCGAAGAACGAGAAGCCGCGCACCACCTTCGATTTCGGCACCGCCAGCATCGCCGTGGTCAGCGGATAGGTCACCTGATCCTCGACCACCTGCGGCGCCTGGCCCGGGACCTCGGTGTAGACGATCACCTGCACGTCCGACAGGTCGGGCAAGGCGTCCAGGGGCGTCTTCATCACGGCGACGACACCGCCGACGACGACGAACAGGGTGGCGAGCAGGACGAGGAAGGGGTTCCTGCCCGACCACTGGATGATCTTGGCCAGCATGGTCTCCCCCGCTCAGTGGCCGCTGTGCGAGCCGGCGGCCGCCGCGGGTGCCGGCACTGCCTTGGGCGCCGGCACTGCCTTGGGCGCCGGCGGCGCGAGGCCCATGCCCGGCGCCGCCGTGATGGCGGTCACCACGTACTCGCCCGGTTGCCGCTCGACGAACTCGAAGCTGACCGCCTGCCCGGGCAACAGCCCCTTCAGCAGCGCCGTGTTGGCGGCCTTGAACTCCATCGTCATGGCCGGCCACTTCAGGGTCGCGACGGGTCCGTGGTTGAGGCTCAGGACCCCGGTCTTCGGGTCGATGCTGTCGACGCTGCCCGTGGCCCTGTGGCCGACCTGGGCCGCTGGCGCTGCGCCGGATGCGGCAGCTGCGGTGCCTTTCGGGGCATCGCCCTGCCCCGTCGGTCCGCCGAGGCCGCCGACGGCCGCCTTCAGGTTGCTTTCGGCGTCGATCAGGAAGTTGGCGGCCACGACGACCTGCTCGCCGTCGCTCACGCCCTTGAGGACTTCGACGAAGTTCTCGCCGCGCCCGCCCAGTTCGACCTCTCGAGGCTCGAACCTTCCTTCGCCCACTTGCACCAGCACGAGCCGGCGCGTGCCGGTGTCGATGACCGCCGAGTCCGGCACCGTCAGCACCGGTGTCTTGCTCCCCACGGCCAGCTCGACCTGCGCGAACATCGCCGGCTTGAGCCGCTGGCCGGGGTTGGCCAGCTCCACACGCACCGGCACGCTGCGGGTGTCGGCTTTCAGCGTCGGGTAGACATAGGTGATGCGTCCGTTGAACACCTCGTTCGGGTAGGCCGTGACGGTGACCTTGGCCGTGGCGCCGGTCTTGACGCTGCCGATGTCCTGCTCGGCCAGATCCGCGATGACCCAGACCGACGACAGGTCGGTCACCTGGTAGAGCGTTTCGCCCGGCATGAAGCGCATGCCCTGCAGCGCCTTCTTTTCGGTCACCACGCCCGACACCGGCGACGGGAAGCTGATGCTGCGTTGAACCTGCCCCGACTTCATCAGCGCCGCGATCTGTGCCGGCGAGAGGTCCCAGTTGCGCAGGCGGACCAGGCTGGACTCGGCCAGCTGTCGCATGCCGCTTAGTGCCTCGGCGCCGGCATCCTTCATCGCCTCGGTGCCTTGCATGGCGATGGCGTATTCGCGCTGTGCCGACACCAGTTCGGGGCTGTAGGCCTCGAACAAGGGCTGGCCCTTGGCCACGGGTTGGCCGGTGACGTTGACGTGCAGGCGCTCGACGTAGCCTTCGAACTTGGGCGCGATGACGTAGACGCGCCGCTCGTCGGGCTCCACGCGCCCGGCGGCGCGCACCGTTCTGCCCAGCAGCCGCATGCCGGCAGATTCGGTCCGCACGCCGAGCTTCTGGATCTTCTCGGTGCTGATGCGCAACTGGTTGGGCGACGCCGCAGTGCCCGCTTCACCGGAAGAGCCTGACTCGTCGCCGCCTTCATAGACGGCGATGTAGTCCATCCCCATCGGGTCCTTCTTGGGCGTTGGCGAAATGTCGGCCAGTCCCATGGGGTTGCGGTAGTACAGCAGCTTGCGGGCCTTGGGTGCATCGACGGCCGCTGAAGCGCCGCTTCCGCCCTCGGGGCCCGCGGCCGGTGCACGCGCGCCCAGCCAGTAGCTGCCGGCGCCGACGGCGCCCAGGACGACGACCGCGATGGCGACGTGGATGGCTTTCACAGGTCTTCTCCCAGAATACGTTCGATCTCGGTCAGGCGCATCTGCGCCTCGACCTGCGACTTGAGCAGTTCCTGCCGAGCCTTGCGTATCTGGCGCTGGGCCTCCAGCAGCATGGCGAATTCGGCCTTGCCGTTTTCGTAGACGGCAACGGCCGACTGCAGGCTCAGCTCGGACTGCGGCAACAGCTCCGATCTGATCAGGGCTTCGGTGCGCCGTGCTGCTTCCAGCCCTGCGAGTTGCGCGCCGAGTTCGCCCAGCAGTTCGTGCGACAGAGCGTCGGCGCGTGACCGCGCGGCACCGACCATGGCATCGGCCTCGCGCTCCTGGCCGCGCCGGGAAGCCTGTTGCAGGGGGATGTTGATCTCGAACATCACGCCCCAGGTGGTGATGCGCGAGCCCATCTGCGACGGCGACACGCCCACCTGGAGATCGGGGTAGCGGTTGGCCTGCGCGAGCTCGCGGTTCTTCTGCGCCGCTGCCAGGCGCGCCAGCTCCGCTGCGATCAGCGGGTTGCGCCCGCGCGCCCTTTCGGCCAGCGACTGGGCATCGGCAGCGCTCAGGGTGGGCAGCGGGCGCAAGGCCTGGGGATCGGCCAGGGTGGCGGTGCCGTCTCTTGCGAGCAAGGCATTCAGCTTGGCCCGCAGCTGCCGCTTCTCGCTGTCGAGCGCAATGAGTTCTGCGCGCATGGCCGTCTGCTCCAGCTGAGCCCGGATCGCGTCCGGCTGGCTCCCGAGCCCACCCGCATAACGGGCCTGGGCGATCTGCTCCAGGCGCGCCATCAGGCCCAGCACTTCGCGCGCCAGGCGTTCGTTGCCGGCGGCCCGGAAGTACTCGGCATAGGTGGTCTTGATGCGCGCCGCCAGTTCGACCCAGGCGGCGTCGGCCTTGGCGTCAGCCAGCTTCGCGTCGGCGGCGGCAGAACCGCGCCGCAGATCTTGCTTGCCCCACAGCGGCAAGGCCTGCATCAGGGTGTACTTGGTCTCCCCCACTTTCCACGGCAACAGGCTGGGGGATGCGTCGTTGCCGTAGTTGTTGATGTTCATGAGCTCGACGCGCAGCACCGGGTCGGGCAGGGCACCCGCCGGCCCGATGCGATGTGCGGCCGCATCGGCTTCCTGACGCATGGCCCGCAGCTCGGGGCTCTGCGCCCGTGCGTAAGTCAGCAAGCCCTGAACATTGCTGCCCAATTCGACGTCCTGCGCCAGCACCGGGCCCGCCAGGCTCGTTCCAGCCAGGAATGCGTACAGCAGCCCGCGCTTCCAATCAGCGCCGCGTTTTCGAAGGGCAAGCATGGGTCGAATCCTTGTGCGATGTTTTGGCG
>JAABTC010000086.1 GCA_011390055.1 Burkholderiales bacterium
CTTCTTCGGCTCGAGGCCGTCGATGGTCGCCACCGGAATCGTCTGCGTCGTGAATTGCTGGATGCGACGGATCATGCCCGCATCACCGGCTTCGGCCAGCGTGACGGCCAAGCCCTGGCGACCGGCCCGGCCGGTGCGGCCGATGCGGTGCACATAGTCTTCGGCCTTCATCGGCAAACCGAAATTGATGACGTGGCTGATGGTCGGCACGTCGATCCCGCGCGCGGCGACATCGGTGGCGATCAGCACGCGCAACTGGCGCGAGCGCAAACCTTGCAGCACGCGGTTGCGCCGGCCCTGCGGCAGCCCGCCGTGCAGCGAGGCGACGGCGTGACCCATGTCGGCCAGGCGGTCGGCCAGCCAGTCGGCATCGCGCTGGGTGCTCGTGAACACGAGGGCCTGGTCGACTTCCTTGGAGGTCAACAAGTGGTCGAGCAGGGCTTGCTTGTGGCGGCCGTCGTCCGCCCAGTGCAGGCGTTGCTCGATGTTCTCGTGCGTGTCGGTGTGCGACGTGACGGCGATCTGCTGCGCGTCGGGCTTCAGCAGTTCGCTGGCCAGGCGGCCCACGCTGCCGGCGAACGTGGCGCTGTACATCAACGTCTGGCGCGTCTTGGGCGTGCACTCGGCGATGAAGCGGATGTCGTCGATGAAGCCCATGTCGAGCATGCGGTCGGCCTCGTCGAGCACCAGCGTGACGACGTTGTCGAGCACCAGCTTGCCGCTCTTGACGTGGTCGATCAGGCGGCCCGGGGTGGCGATGAGCACGTCGAGCGGGCCACGCATGGCCTTCAGCTGCGCGCCATACGGCACGCCGCCGACGACAGTGGCCACGCGCAATCCCGGCACGTGGCGGCCGTAGGTGTCGGTGGCCTTGGCAACTTGGATCGCCAACTCACGCGTGGGCGTCAGCACCAGCACGCGCGGGCCGTAGACGGTACCCTTTTCACGCCGCGGGCCGTTGACGCGCGCGTCGAGCACGCCTTGCAACGCCGGCAGCACGAACGAAGCGGTCTTGCCGCTGCCGGTAGAGGACGAGACGCGCAGGTCGCGCCCGGCCACGGCCGGTGCGATGGCCCGCGATTGCACCTCGGTGGGCGTGTTGTAGCCGGCATCGGCCAGGGCCCGGTGCAGGCTGGCATGGAGCACGATCGCGGCGAAGCCGTCGACCGGAAGCGCCGGCGCCGCCATGGCGATGGTCGCGGTCGATTCGCCCAGATCGGCAGGATTCAAGTTTTCGGTGAACATCGGAGCACTTTCAAGTTCGGCACGGCCACAGACACACGGGCGCACGCCAGCGCTGCGTTGAAGCAGCGCCACAGGTCAAGTCGCGGCAGGGTGAACGTGGGTGCTCGAACAACGAGCACCGACAACGGACGGGTCCAAGCGACGGCATCGCCGCCAACCAACGTCCGCATCGAGTACGAGCGGCACGCACGGAACGCCGAGAAGGCGTCGTGCACCAGGCCAGAGGGGATGAACGAACGGCTTCGACGAGGACTCATCGAAACCGTCGCGCATTGTAGCCCAAGCTCGGGTTTGCACCAAGCCCCGGTGGTCAAACGGCCAGCAAGTGCTGGCGGTAGTGCAGCAACTCGTCGATCGACTCGTGCACATCGGCCAGCGCGGTATGCGCCTGCGCCTTCTTGATGCCGTCGAGCACCGTCGGCTTCCAGCGGCGTGCCAGCTCCTTCAAGGTGCTGACATCCAGATTGCGGTAATGAAAGAAGGCTTCGAGCGCCGGCATGTGGTTGGCCAGGAAGCGCCGGTCCTGGCAGATCGTGTTGCCGCACATCGGGCTCTTGCCGCTCTTCACGTACTGCGACAGCCATTCGATGACCTGGGCCTGGGCGTGCGCCTCGTCGACGGTCGAGGCCTTGACCCGATCGATCAGCCCGCTCTTGCCGTGCGTGCCCTTGTTCCAGGCGTCCATCGCGTCGAGCGTCGCATCGCTCTGGTGGATGGCGAAGACGGGGCCCTCGATCCGCGTCGTGATGTGGGCGTTGGTCACCACGACGGCGATCTCGATGATGCGGTCGCGGTCGGGGTACAGGCCGGTCATCTCGAGATCGATCCAGACCAGGTTGTGGTCATCTTTGGGCAACTCGGTCAAGGTCATGGGGTTGGGCTGTTATTCCGTGCTCGGTGATCGCAGATTGTCTCAGGCCTACACTTCATGCATGCAATCCTTGGCGCTGTCGCTCACTTTCGCCGCGGCACTTTTGCTCTCGGTCGGGCTGAAATATTGGCTCGCGGGCCGCCAGCTGCGCCATGTCGCGCGGCACCGTGCTGCGGTGCCGGCAGCGTTCGCCGGCACGGTCAGCCTGTCGGCGCACCAGAAGGCAGCCGACTACACCCAGGCCCGGCTCCAGTTCGGCTTGCTCAGCCTGGCCTTCGGGTCGGCAGTCGTGCTCGGCTGGACGCTGCTGGGCGGGCTGGATGCCTTGAACGCCCTGGTGCGCGACGCAGTCGCGCCGCGTTGGGGCACCCTGGCCTACCAGCTCGCGCTGCTCGCGGCTTTCGGCTTGATCGGCAGCCTGCTCGAAGCCCCGTTCGATCTCTACAACACGTTTCGCATCGAGCAGCGTTTCGGCTTCAACCGCAGCAGCCTGCGCCTGGTGATGATCGACACCTTGAAGGGGCTGGCCGTCGGCGCGGCGATCGGACTGCCGCTGGCCGCTCTGGTGCTGTGGATCATGGGCAGCGCGGGCGCCTGGTGGTGGGTGTGGGCGTGGCTCGCCTGGGTCGGCTTTCAGCTTTTGATGCTGGTGCTCTACCCGACCGTGATCGCGCCGCTGTTCAACAAGTTCGAGCCACTGCCCGACGAATCGCTCAAGCAACGCGTGCAAGCGCTGATGGCGCGCTGCGGCTTCGCGGCCCGAGGGCTGTTCGTCATGGACGGCAGCCGCCGTTCGGGCCACAGCAACGCCTACTTCACCGGGCTGGGTGCTGCCAAGCGCGTGGTGTTCTTCGACACCCTGCTGCAGCGCCTGACGCCTGCGGAGGTCGAAGCGGTGCTGGCACACGAGCTGGGCCATTACAAGCTGCGGCACGTGCCCAAGCGCATGCTCACGATCTTCGGCCTCAGCCTGCTGGCGCTCGGGGCGCTGGCCTGGCTGGCCCAGCAGCAGTGGTTTTACACCGGCTTGGGTGTCGGCCCCAACCTCGGTGCACCCAACGATGCGCTGGCCCTGCTGCTGTTCGCGATGGTGTTGCCGCCGTTCGCTTTCCTGCTGATGCCGCTGGCTTCGCGTGTGTCGCGGCGCCACGAGTTCGAAGCCGACGCGTACGCCTGCGCCCAGGCCGACGGGCGCGACCTGGCAAGCGCCCTGCTGAAACTGCACGAGGACAATGCCGGGACCTTGACGCCCGACCCCGTGTACGTGCGTTTCTACTATTCGCATCCGCCCGCGGCCGAGCGGCTCGCGGCCTTGCGCACGGCTGCGGCATGAGCGGGCTCGCGCTGCGGCATTGCCAGCCCCTCGAGGGCCAGCCTGCGATGCCGATGGCTGACGTGACAGTGCACCTGGCGCAGGTGCCCGGGTGGTCGGTGGTGGATGGCGCGATCGTGAAGGAGTTTCGCTTTGCCGACTACGCCCGCACTTTGGCGTTCGTCAACGCGGTGGCCTGGATCGCCCACCGTGAAGACCACCACCCCGACATCGCCTTCGGCTACGACCGCTGCACGCTGCGCTTCAGCACGCATTCGGTCGACGGCATCTCGATCAACGACTTCATCTGCGCGGCCCGGGTGCAGGCCTTGCTCGATTGAGCAAGCACGCCGAACTCGACCTGGCGCGCGTGGTCGGCGCGCACGGTCGCCACATGGTCGTCGAGACGCCCGAGGGCAGGCGCCTGACCTGCCATGTGCGCGGCAAGAAAAGCGACTGCGTGGTCGGTGATCAGGTTCGCTGGCAGCCCTCGGGCGATGAAGGCGTCATCGAGCACATCGAGCCGCGGCGCAACCTGCTGTTTCGCCAGGACGAATGGCGCAGCAAGTCATTCGCCGCCAACCTCGACCAGATCCTGGTGCTGGTGGCCGGCGATCCGATGTTTTCCGAGACGCAGCTGGCGCGTGCGCTGATTGCGGCCGAGAGCGCCGGCATCGAGGTGCGGGTGCTGCTCAACAAGGTGGACCTGCCACAGGCCGCCGCGGCACGCGAACGCCTGCTGCCCTACCGCGCGATGGGCGTGGCCGTGATCGAGACCGCACTGAAAGCCCAGCGCCAGGCAGCACAGGAGCTGTTGGGGCCGCTGCTGGCGGGACGCACGACGTTGGTTCTGGGCCCCAGCGGCACCGGCAAGAGCACGCTGATCAACCTGATGGTGCAGGATGCCGAGGCCCAGGTCGGCGAGGTCTCGCAGGCGCTCAACTCGGGGCGCCACACGACGACCACGACCACCTGGTACTGGCTCGACGAGCGTCGCGAGTCGGCGCTGATCGATTCGCCGGGCTTTCAGGAATTCGGCCTGCGCCAGATCGATGCGCAGCAGCTGCCGCTGTTGATGCCCGACCTGCGCCAGCATGTCGAGGCCTGCCGCTTCTACAACTGCACGCACCGCCAGGAACCGGGCTGCGGCGTGATTGCGGCGGTCGAACGTGGCGATGTCAGTCCGTCGCGCTGGCGCATTTACGGCGAAATCGCCGACGAGCTCGCGCGCACCAAGTGGTGATCCAGCAGCGGCGCCTCAGCCGAGCACGTTGGCCAGTGACAGCAGGGCGGCGAGCATCAACCACAACACGACCGAGCGCCACACCAGTCCGACCACGCTTTGCAGGTGCCCGGTTTGCGGGACGGTGCCCGAAAGCGTCGGCCCACTGGGGCCTGACGCGGGCGACTCTGCGCCACCCAGGTGGACGCGCGACGGATCGCCCGCTACGCCGCCGATCGGCTGGCCGCCGAGTTGCACGCCGAGGGCTCCGGCTGCCGCCGCCAGCAAAATGCCGTCGTTGCTATGGCTCCACAGCGCGGCATCGCGACGCCAGCCATTGACGGCTTCCTCGAAGTTGCCGACCACCGCGAAGCCGAACGCCGTCAGTCGTGCGGGCACGTGGTCGATCCAGGCGAACGTGCGCTGCGACAGCAGCATCAACCGCTCGTTGACCGGCGCGTCCAGCGTGCGGCTCTTGAACGACCAGTAGCGCCCCGCGAACTCGGCCATGCGGTAAAGCACCGCGCCGGCCGGACCGAGGCCCAGCGCCGACAGCGCGACGTACCAGAAGAACACGCCGAACACATGCCGGTGCGCCGCCAACAGCGAGTGCTCGATGACATGGCGCAGCAGTTCGGTGCGCGGCAAGGCGCTGGTGTCGAGATGGCGCCATTCACTCAGCAGGCGCCTGGCCTCGGGCTCATCGCCGCGTTCGAGCGCGTCGCGGATGTCGGTGAAGTAATGGCTGAACTGGCGAAAACCCAGGCTCAGGTAGAGCACCGCAACGTCGAAAGCCAGCGCCGCCAGCAGGCTGGTGCGTGCGAGCGCAATGTGCAAGGCCGCCGCGGCTGCGGCCGGGGCCAGCACCGTGATGCACCAGACCACCAACGCATGCCGCTCACGCCCCGCATCGAAGTTGCGCCCGGTCCAGGCGACCCAGCCCATCAGCGTCCGGTGCACCCAGTTGTCGCGCGGCAGCGGCTTGAGCTGCTCGATCAAGAGGGCCAACAGGACGGCGAAGAAGCTCATCGTCCCGCATGATAAGCAGGCTATGCGTCCAGGAAACGGTACAGGTTGCGCAACATGGCCGCCGTCGCACCCCAGATGAAGTACGGCTCACCCGGTTGGCCGGGCGCCGACCAGGGCATCGACAGGAACTGCCGCGGCTGCCCGGCCTGCTCGAACACATGCCGCTGGTGGTGGGCCGGCGTCATGAGGAACGCCAGCGGGACTTCGAAGGCTGCGTCCACTTCGCGTGGATCCAACGCCAGCGTGAAGGGAGGTCGTACCAGTCCCACCACCGGCGTCACGACGTAATGCGTGATCGTGCAGTAGGCCGGCAAGCTGCCGAGCACCTCGACCGTCGCCGCGCGCAAACCGACCTCTTCCTCGGTTTCGCGCAATGCGGTCGCCACCACATCGGCATCACCGGGCTCGGCCCGGCCGCCGGGAAAGCTGATCTGCCCGGCATGGTCGCGCAACGCCGCGGTGCGCCGCGTGAGCAGCACGGTCAGGCCGCTGTCGCGTTCGATCAGCGGCACCAGCACCGACGCAGCGCGCGAGGCGCGTCCCTCGAGGATCCGCCCATCGCCACGCGTTTCGGGCTCCCACGCGGGGGGTGTCGCGAAGCGCTCGCGCAGTGCCTCGGCTTGAAGTCGGCTCGGATCGATCGGGCGCAGGTGATGGTCTCGACCGAGCACCGGGACCGTGCGGGGCTCCAGGATCAGCGGTCGGGGATCGGTCGAGGCATCCATACCCGCGCAAGGATAGAGCGACCACGAAAAAGCCGCCCGGGGGCGGCTTTGCAGGTGTCGAGGCGACCACAGTCGCTTCAGGACAGCTTTTCCTTGATGCGTGCCGACTTGCCCGAACGGTCACGCAGGTAGTACAGCTTCGCGCGCCGCACATCGCCCCGGCGCTTGACCTCGATGTTGGCGATCAGCGGGCTGTAGAGCTGGAATGTCCGCTCGACGCCTTCGCCGCTCGAGATCTTGCGCACGATGAAGCTCGAATTCAAGCCGCGGTTGCGCTTGGCGATGACGACACCTTCGTAGGCCTGGACCCGCTTGCGCGTGCCTTCGACCACGTTGACGCTGACGATCACCGTGTCGCCGGGCGCGAACTGGGGGATCTTCTTGCCGAGTCGGTCGATTTCTTCCCGCTCGAGGGTCTGGATCAAATCCATTGCATTTTCTCCTGTGATCGTGCCGGCGATGGGTTGTGGGTCTTATCCCGGCAGAGGATCGAAAAGCCCTCGATTATAGCTGCAGCGAGCGCAGGAATTGCTCGTCGTCGGCACCCAGGCGCCCGCGGGCACGCGCCACCTCGATCAACTCGGGCCGCCGCTGCAGTGTCCAGCCAAGCGCCTGCTCCCGCCGCCACCGCACGATCTGCGCATGGTGCCCCGACAGCAGGACCGAGGGAACCGCCGCCGCAGCCGGCCCCTCGGGCCACGCCTCGGGCCGACTGTAATGCGGGCAATCGAGCAAGCCGTCGTCACCGAAGCTGTCTTGCTGGTGCGACGCCTGGTCGCCCAGGACCCCCGGCTGCAAGCGCGCCACGGCGTCGAGCACGGCGAGTGCCGGAATCTCACCCCCCGACAACACGAAGTCGCCCAGGCTGATCTCCTGCGTCA
>JAABTC010000087.1 GCA_011390055.1 Burkholderiales bacterium
GCGGCCGACTACGAAGGCTACTGGTCGCGCCTGGCACGCGAGTTCGTGAGCTGGAAGAAACCGTTCACCCGAGGGCTGAACAGCGACAACGCGCCCTTCTACCGCTGGTTCGAAGACGGCACGCTGAACGTTTCCTACAACTGCCTGGATCGCCATGTCGAGGGCGGCCGTGGCGACAAGACCGCCATCATCTTCGAGGCCGACGATGGCGCGGTCACGAAGGTCAGCTACAGCGAGTTGCTGGGCAGGGTGTGCCAGCTGGCCAACGCCTTGAAGGCGCGCGGCATCAAGAAGGGCGACCGCGTCCTGATCTACATGTCGATGAGCATCGAGGGCGTGGTGGCGATGCAGGCCTGCGCACGCATCGGCGCGATCCACTCGGTGGTGTTCGGCGGTTTCTCGGCGCAGTCGGTGCGCGACCGCATTCAAGACGCCGGCGCATTGATGGTCATCACCGCCGACGAGCAACTGCGCGGCGGCAAGCAGCTGCCGCTGAAGGCCATCGTCGACGAGGCCATCGCGCTCGGCGGCTGCGAATCGATCAAGGATGTGATCGTCTACAAGCGCACCGGCGGCAAGATCGCATGGACGCCGGCACGCGACCGCTGGCTGCATGAAGAAACGCAGGATCGTCCGCTCACTTGCGAGCCGGAATGGGTCGAGGCCGAGCACCCGCTCTTCCTGCTCTACACCTCGGGCTCGACCGGCAAACCCAAGGGCGTCCAGCACAGCAGCGCCGGCTACCTGCTGCATGCCGCGTTGACGACGAAGTGGACCTTCGACCTGAAGGATGACGATGTCTTCTGGTGCACCGCCGACATCGGCTGGGTCACCGGCCACACCTACATCACGTACGGGCCGCTGGCCCTTGGCGGCACCGAAGTCGTGTTCGAGGGCGTGCCGACTTATCCGGACGCGGCGCGCTTCTGGAAGATGATCGAAAAGCACAAGGTGACGGTCTTCTACACGGCACCCACCGCCATCCGCGCCCTGATCAAGCAGGCCGAAGGCAACGCCGCAGTGCACCCCGCTCGCAGCGACCTGTCGAGCCTGCGCATCCTGGGCTCGGTCGGCGAGCCGATCAACCCCGCCGCCTGGGAGTGGTACCACAAGCACGTCGGTGGCGGACGCTGTCCGATCGTCGACACCTTCTGGCAGACCGAAACCGGCGGCCACATGATCACGCCGCTGCCCGGCGCGACGAACCTGGTGCCCGGCTCCTGCAGCCTGCCGTTCCCGGGCATCGACGCGGCCGTGGTCGACGAGACCGGCAACGACGTGCCGAACGGGCAGGGCGGCATCCTCGTGGTCAAGAAGCCGTGGCCGAGCATGATCCGCACCATCTACGGCGACCCCGAGCGCTTCGTCAAGAGCTACTACCCGCCCGAGCTGAAGGGCTACTACCTGGCGGGCGACGGTTCGATCCGCGACCCCGTCACCGGTTATTTCACGATCACCGGCCGCATCGACGACGTGCTCAACGTCAGCGGCCACCGCATGGGCACGATGGAAATCGAGTCGGCCCTGGTGTCGTGCACCGAGCTGGTCGCCGAGGCGGCGGTCGTCGGCCGGCCCGACGAAACCACCGGCGAGGCCATCTGCGCGTTCGTGGTGCTGAAGCGCGCGCGTCCGACCGGCGACGAGGCCAAGAAGATCGCCACCGAGCTGCGCAACTGGGTCGCCAAGGAGATCGGCCCGATCGCCAAGCCCAAGGACATCCGATTCGGCGACAACCTGCCGAAGACGCGCAGTGGCAAGATCATGCGCCGCCTGCTGCGTTCGATCGCCAAGGGCGAGGCGATCACGCAGGACACCTCGACGCTGGAAAACCCGGCGATCCTCGAACAGCTGTCGCAGGCCCTGTAACCTCGTCGTCCGGGGCCGCCACGATGTCCGCGCAGCGCAGCCTGTTCTCGAGCCTCGGCCTGGTTCTCTGGCTGGCCGCACCGGCAGCACAGGCCGCCGGCAGCGTCTCGGTCACGTTCGTCGAGCCCGAGCGGTTCGCCGACGTGCGCGACGCGCGGCACGATGCCAGCGACAACCTGCGGGTGCTGGCGGCCCACATCGCGTCGGCCGCCGGGCGCCATCTCGGCGAGGGCCAGACGCTCAGCGTGGAGGTGCTCGACGTCGACCTGGCCGGCGAGCTGCGCCCGTCGCGGGTCTGGTCGCAAGACGTGCGGGTGCTCCAGGGTGGCGCCGACTGGCCGCGCATCACGCTGCGCACCACGCTCGAGGCGGCTGGCCGGGCTTCGCGCAGCGGGGAACACACCCTGCGCGACCTGGCCTACCTCCAGCGCCCCGCTGGCGTGCGCGCCGGCGGCGCGCTGGTGCACGAGAAGCGCATGCTCGACGAGTGGTTCCAGGCGCACCTGGCGCCGCGCAGCGCGCCCTGAAAGCGCCGCGCCGGCCGGGTGTTGCGCCCGGCCGACCTTCAACTGATGACGTAGGCCGCCGCGCCGGTGGCGATCACGCTGCCCTGGTCGTTCACCAGGCGCATCTGGGTGGCACCGATGCGCCCGCCCAGGCGGGTGACCTCGGCGCTGGCCGTGAAGGTGCTGCCGATGCCCGGCCGCAGGTAGTCGATGCGCAGATCGATCGTGCCCATCTTGATGAAACGGTGCAGCACCTGCGTCGCGTCTTCTTCGGCATGCTTCTCGCCCATCGCCACCATCAGCGCCAGACCACCCATCGCGTCGAGCGTGGCCGAAATGACGCCGCCGTGCAGTCGGGCGTGAAGGAAGTGCCCGACCAGCGCCGGCCGCATCGCGAACTGCAGCGTTGGGTTGGGCGAGCGTGCCGAGGTGACGGCGAGCCCCAGCGTCTGGTTGAACGTGATGCGCTGCTCGAACAGCTCGGTCAGGGCGACCTCCAGACGCTGCTGTTCCGCGGCGCTGCGGCGCGGCCGCGGCGTGGCGGCGGTGGACGGGGAGGGCGGTGCATGCTTGGGAGTGGCCATGCCGGATCCTACCGACACCCCTGACGCTGGCGCTGTGTCCGCGGTTGGACTATAGTCATCGACATGTCCAGTTCAGGATTCAAACGGGAGGCCGCCCGATGAGTGCACTCTTGTCGACCCAGCGCCCGACGGCCCCTGCCGGGGCGAGCCTCGAGCGCATGGGCGCTGCGGGCCTGAAGGCCTTTGTCCGGATTGCCGAGCACTGGCAGCTCAGCGTGGACGAACAGCGCCGCCTGCTTGGTGAGCCGGCCCGCTCGACCTTCTTCGCCTGGCGCAAGCAGCCGGACAAGGCAACGCTGCCGCGCGACACGCTGGAGCGGCTGTCGAACCTGGTGGGCATCTACAAGTCGCTGCAGATCCTGCTGCCCGACCCGGCTGCGGCCGATGCCTGGGTGCGCAAGCCCAACACCGCCTTCGGCGGGCAGAGCGCACTGGCCCAGATGCTGGCCGGCAACGTCAGCGACCTCAACCGCGTGCGCCGGCTGCTGGATGCGGCGCGCGGCGGCGGCTGGTAGATGACGGCCCCCAACTCGCTTCGCTCGCGTCCCCCGAGGGGAGCGCAGGCCGCTTGGGGCGGCCCGGCGCTGGCCCGAGATCTGGCCAGTACAATGTCGGTTGCGCTGCGGCTTCCAGTCATCGTGGCGCGGTCGTTCCGACGCCTGAAATCCTTCGCGCCTACCGACTGGTGCACCCGCCATGGGTGACAGCAGGCAGCGAACCACGGCTCCACGCGAGCCCTCCTACTCCATGCACTTCACCGACCTCGGCCTGGCCGAGCCGCTCCTGCGCGCCGTGCGCGAACAGGGCTACGACATTCCCACCCCGATCCAGGTGCAGGCCATTCCTGCTGTGCTGAAGGGCGGCGACCTGCTGGCCGGCGCGCAGACCGGCACCGGCAAGACGGCAGGCTTCGTGCTGCCGATGCTGCAGCGCCTGATGGCCCAGCCGCAGAAGAAGGACGCGCGCGGCCGTGTCGCGATCCGCGCCCTCATCCTGACGCCGACGCGCGAACTCGCCGCCCAGGTCGAGGAAAGCGTGCGCACCTACGGCAAGCACGTGCCGCTGACCTCGATGGTGATGTTCGGCGGCGTCGGCATGCAGCCGCAGATCGATCGGCTGCGCAAAGGCGTCGACATCCTGGTGGCCACACCGGGCCGCCTGCTCGACCACCACGGCCAGCGCACGCTCGACCTTTCGCATGTGGAGATCTTCGTCCTCGACGAAGCCGACCGCATGCTCGACATGGGCTTCGTCCACGACATCAAGAAGGTGCTGGCGATCGTGCCGGCGAAAAAGCAGAGCCTGCTCTTCTCGGCGACTTTCAGCGACGAGATCAAGGCCCTGGCCGACAAGTTGCTGAATCAGCCGGCGCTGATCGAAGTGGCGCGGCGCAACCAGACCGCCGACACCATCGCGCAGAAGGTGCACCCGGTCGGCCGCGAACGCAAGAAGGAACTGCTGGCGCACCTGATCAAGAGCGGCGACTGGCACCAGGTGCTGGTCTTCACCCGCATGAAGCACGGCGCCAACCGCCTGACGGACTACTTGAACGACAACGGCATCACCGCCATGGCGATCCACGGCAACAAGAGCCAGACCGCACGCACCAAGGCGCTGGCCGACTTCAAGCGCGGCGAGTTGCAGGTGCTGGTGGCCACCGACATCGCCGCCCGCGGCATTGACATCGACCAGCTGCCGCACGTGGTGAACTTCGAGTTGCCCAACGTGCCGGAAGACTATGTGCACCGCATCGGCCGCACCGGCCGCGCCGGCGCACAAGGCGAGGCGATCTCGCTGGCCTGCGTCGACGAGGACATCTTCCTGCGCGACATCGAGCGCCTGATCAAGCGCAGCATCCCCCGCGAGGTGGTGCCCGGCTTCGAGCCGCCGGCAGGCGAGAAGGCCGAGCCGATCGTGCTGGGCCGCATGACGATCGGCATCGGCGGCACGCAGCGCAATGGTGGGGGTGGCGGCGGAGACCGGCGCGGCGCACGGCCCGCCGGGGCGCGGCCCGGCAACGGCGGCGGCGGTGCACCGCGTCGTGATGGCGGCGGCGGCGGCCGCGCCGGCGCTGGACGCGCGCCCGCCTACAAGCGCTGAGCGACGACCGTGGCGCGCAGCCCCTGCGCGCCACACCAGCTTGCAACTCGTAGTCCCTCGTCACACCTGACCGGCATCACGCGGCCTATGGTGGCCGGCTCTGCAGCAAGCGCTCCACCCGCACCATGGCCCATCACACGCTCGACACCCGCTGGGAAGGCAACGACCTGCTGGTGCTGCGCGACGAACACGAGTTCGACCGCATCCGGGCCGGCGACATCCACCGCGTGATCCTCGCGTGTCGTGGTGGCGACACCCCGAGCGACCTGCGCTTCGCGGTGATCGAGACGACCGCCGAATTCATCGTCCTGCCACCGTCCAGCGGCATCGCGGGCCGCATCCACTTCGAGCGCCAGAACTTCTGGATGGCCCGCCCCTGCGTCTACTGGGTCGACGAACGACGCGTGACCCTGCCGCGCCGCTTGCTGCCGGGCGTCTGGCTGCTGCGCCGCCCTGAGCCGGGCTACGTCCGGGTACCGCACGAAGAGCTGGCGGGCGTGGTCGACAAGTGGCCGCTCGAAGGGCCGCAGAGCTGGGAACAGCGCAAATGGGCGCACATCGTGCGCAACCGGTTGCTGCCGCCAGCCGTTCGCAACCAGGGCCGCCAGAACCCGCGCTGAGCTTGCTCGGGCTATTCGAAGCGCCGCTCACGCAGCCACTTCGTCGCCACCCATTTTTCGCCTGCCACCACCGGTGCGCCCCCGTGCAGCGTGCGGGTGATCAGGTGCGGGCGGTCGTAGCTGAAGAAGACCGCATTGCCTTGGATCGGCGCCACCTCCAGCCCCACGTCGGGGAAGGTCGTGGCGCCCCCCTTCGCCGGGGCGTTCAGGTACATCACCAGGGTGCCCAGCCGTTGTCCGCCGCGAGCGAGGATCGCCGGGGTGCCGGCCTTGGCCGGGTCGAAGTAATCATGGTGCGGCTTGTACTCGGCCCCGGGCAGGTAATGCAGGATCTGCAGCCCTTCACCGTTCTCGATCGGCCACTCGAGCAGGCGTGCGATGCGCGCTTCGATCTGCGCGCACAGCGGATTTTCCTCCCGGCCGAAGAACATGCCCGAGCTGGTGCGCACCGGGTTCACCTCGCTGCCGCCGGTTTCGGTCTGCACGGTTTCCGAGCGGGCCAGGCGTGGACGGGCCAGCTCGATCAGCGCCTCGCACTCGGCGGCGGAGAGCAGACCGCCGAAAACCACCACGCGCGGGTGGTGCAGGGTCATCAGGACCTGCACCTGGCGGTCGCCCGCGTCGAGCCACAACGGGGAGTCGGTGAGGTCGGGAGCGGGAACCACCACCGGCACGGGCAGACCCGCGGCCTGCGCATGCTCGGCCAGGAAGCCCTTCAACGTGGCCTCGAGCGCGTCCAGCGCAACCGCTTCCTGCCAGCCGCTCGCCCGCATGGCCTCGAGCACCACCTCGGGTTTGTGCCCGGCCTGGGCCTGGGCCACGATCCACTGCCGCAACTCGGGCGTCACCTGCTGTTCGCTCATGGTGCTATTTTCGCAAACGCCAGCTCATCCGACCCAACCACGTGCGTTGTGAAACATCCGCATCCAGGGGCTGGGTGCCGACACGTCGCCCAGGCCATGGCTCATCTGCACGTTGCGGAACACGCGTTCAGGGTGCGGCATCAATGCGGTGAACCGGCCATCGGGCGTGGTCACGGCGGTCAGCCCGCCGGCGCTGCCGTTCGGGTTGGCCGGGTACGCCTCGGTCGGCGCGCCGTGGCCGTCGACGAAGCGCATCGCACGTTGCACGGTGCGCGCATCGCCACGGCGGGAGAAGTCGGCATGGCCCTCGCCATGGGCCACCGCGATCGGCATGCGGCTGCCCGCCATGCCGGCAAAGAAGAGCGATGGCGAATCGAGCACCTCCACCATCGACAGCCGGGCCTCGAACTGCTCGCTGCGGTTGCGCGTGAACTGGGGCCAGGCCGCGGCGCCCGGGATGATCGGCGCCAGTGCCGCCATCATCTGGCAGCCGTTGCACACGCCGAGCGCAAAGCTGTCGGGCCGGGCGAAGAAGGCCGCGAACTGCTCCGCCAACGCGGGGTTGTAGAGGATCGAGCGGGCCCAGCCTTCGCCGGCGCCGAGCGTGTCGCCGTACGAGAACCCGCCGCAGGCCACGAAGCCGACGTAGCTGTCCAGGCGCGTGCGCCCGGCCTGCAGATCGCTCATGTGCAC
>JAABTC010000088.1 GCA_011390055.1 Burkholderiales bacterium
GCTCCTTGTCGCGCAGGCGTGCGGTCAGCACCGCCAGGGCCTTGGCCTTGTTGCGGTGCTGCGAGCGGTCGTCCTGGCACTCGGCGACGATGCCGGTGGGCAGGTGGGTGATGCGGATCGCGCTGTCGGTCTTGTTCACGTGCTGGCCGCCGGCGCCGCTGGCACGGAAGGTGTCGATGCGCAGCTCGGCGGGGTTGAGCTGCACCTCGTCGGCCTCGTCGGCCTCGGGCATCACCGCAACCGTGCAGGCGCTGGTGTGGATGCGCCCCTGGCTCTCGGTCGCCGGCACGCGCTGCACCCGGTGGCCGCCGGATTCGAAGCGCAGCCGGCCGTACACGCGCGCGCCCTCGACCCGCAGCACCAGCTCCTTGTAGCCGCCGATCTCCGCCGGGCTCTCGCTCAGGATTTCGGTGCTCAAGCCCTGACGTTCGCACCAGCGCAGGTACATCCGCGCCAGGTCGCCGGCGAAGAGGGCCGACTCATCGCCACCGGTGCCGGCGCGGATCTCCAGGAACGCATTGCGTTCGTCGTCCGGATCGCGTGGCAGCAGGGCGGCTTGCAGCTGGGCCTGCAGCTGTTGAAGGTCGGCCTCGGCCTGTGCGGCTTCGTCTTGGGCCATGGCAGCCATTTCCGCATCGCCGCGCAGACTGTCGTCGGCGAGCATCTCGAGCGCCTGGGCCAGGTCCTGCTCGCGCGTCTGGTAGCGCTGGAACGTCGCCACGAGGCCAGCGGCCTCCGACTGTTCGCGCGCGAGGCCGCGGTAGAGCTTCATGTCCGCACCGACTTGCGGATCGGACAGGCGCGCGTCGAGCTCGGCCAGTCGCATGGCGAGCCGTTCGAACTGGAGGCGCAGGGAGTCTTTCATCGGGTAGGCCAGAAGGGCAGGGCAGCAGGACGCGCAACGCAGAGCGTGCCGCGCGCGCGGGCAGCGTCGCTAAGGCCGCGGCGGTGACTGCGGCAGGCCGGTGCCGTCGGCGGTCGGTGAGGCCGGCCCACGGCCCGCAGCGTCGCGCTCGCGCAGGAACAGGCGCGCCACGGCCTGTGCCACCTGCTCGCGTTGGAATCCGTCGGACCCGTTCAGCTCCACCATCGCGCCGTGCAGCATCTTCTGCGTCAGGCCGCGCGCCAGGGCTTCGAGCACCGCGGTCGGGTCGTCGCCCTTGGCGAGCGCCTTGCGCGCACGCGCCAGTTCGGCTGCACGCCATTCCTCGGCCTGGCGGTTGAGGGCCTGGATCAGCGGCACGCTGGCACGTTGGTCGAGCCAGTGGGCGAAGCTCTGCACGCCGGCGTCGATGATGGCCTCGGCCTGCTGCACCGCGGCCTGGCGCTTCTCGCCGGCGCTCTGCACCAGCGTGGACAAATCGTCGACGGTGTAGAGGTACACGTCGGCCAGCCGCGCCACTTCGGGCTCGATGTCGCGCGGCACCGCCAGGTCCACCATGAACATCGGCCGCCGCCGCCGCGCCTTCAGCGCCCGCTCGACGGCGCCCAATCCGATGATCGGCACCGAGCTCGCGGTGCAGGAGACGACGATGTCGAACTCGTGCAGGCGGTCGGGCAGCTCCGAAAGCCGCAGTGCTTGGCCGCCGAAGCGGTCGGCCAGGGTCTGCCCACGCTCGAGCGTGCGGTTGGCCAGCGAGATCGAGGTCGGCGCGCGTGCCGCGAAGTGCGTGGCCACCAGCTCGATCATCTCGCCGGCGCCGACGAACAGCACGCGCTGCTGGCGCAGGTCTTCGAACAGCTGCTCGGCCAGCCGCACCGATGCGGCGGCCATGCTGACCGAGTGTGCGCCGATGTCGGTGCTGGTCCGCACTTCCTTGGCCACCGCAAAGGAGCGCTGGAACAATTGGTGCAGAGTGGTGCCCAGGGTGCCGGCCTCGTCGGCCTCGCGCACCGCCTGCTTCATCTGCCCCAGGATCTGCGGCTCGCCCAGCACCATCGAGTCCAGGCCCGACGCCACGCGAAAGGCATGTCGAGCGGCGCTGTGCCCCTGTGCGACATAGGTGTGCGGATCGAGCTGGTCGGCGCGCAGGCCGCCCTGTCCGGCCAGCCAGGCCAGCGCGGGAGGCAACAGGTCCTCTTGGCGACCGGCGCCGCCGGCCAGGTACAGCTCGGTGCGGTTGCAGGTGGAGATCAGCGCCGTCTCACAGCCGCCCCGCGCCAACTGGTCGCGCAAGCTCAGCACGGCCGTGGCCAGCTGGCCCGGCGCGAAGGCGAATTTACCCCGTACGTCCAGCGGTGCCGTGGTGTGGTTCAGCCCGAGGGCCAGGACGCTCATCGGCCGATTATAAAATTCGAACGGCTGGCCGTGCCCCTTTCGCCGGGCCTACGCAATCCATGAGCCCGCTCGACGCCCTTTGGCATGTCCTCAATTTCCTGTTTCCCGCCCTCGGTGTGGCGGTGCTGGCGTCGGGCGCCGCGAAATTGTTCTGGCGCCGTGAACTGGCCGGCGTGGGTTGGCGCCGCCTGATCTTGTGGACGGCGGCGGCCGGCGCCGCGGCGCTGGTCGGCGGGCTGGTGGTGTTCGGGCGTGACGGCAAGATGGCCAGCTATGCAGCGCTGGTGCTGGCCAGCGCTGGAGCGCTCTGGTGGCTGGGCTTCGGTGCCCGGCGTTGAACGGGCGCGTCAGGCCGCGAGCGCGGCAACGTCGAGTTCACCACGCAGAGAATGCGGCAGCGCCGCCGTGATGCGAACACCGATCATCTGGCCCACCGCGCGCACCGGCCCGGCGAAGTTGACGATGCGGTTGCACGCGGTGCGCCCCATCAGTTCTGCCGGATCCTTGCGCGATGGCCCTTCGACCAGCACCGGCTGCAGCGTACCGACCCGGCTCTCGCCGATGGCCCGGCCCTGTTGCTCCACCAGCGCCTGCAGGCGCTGCAGGCGCTCCAGCTTCACGGCATGGGGCGTGTCGTCGGCCAGCGCCGCGGCGGGCGTGCCCGGACGCGGGCTGAAGATGAACGAGAAGGAATGGTCGAAACCGACGTCCTCGATCAGCTTCATCGTGCGCTCGAAGTCGGTGTCGTCCTCACCCGGGAAACCGACGATGAAATCGCTCGACAGGCTGATCGCCGGCCGCACCGCGCGCAGCTTGCGCACCGTGCTCTTGAATTCCATCGCGGTGTAGCCGCGCTTCATGGCCGCCAGGATGCGGTCGCTGCCATGCTGCACCGGCAGGTGCAGGTGGTCGACCAGCTTGGGCAGCCGGGCGTACGCTTCGATGAGCCGCGCGCCGAACTCGTTGGGGTGGCTGGTGGTGTAGCGGATGCGCTCGATGCCCGGGATCTCGTGCACGTACTCGAGCAGCAACGCGAAGTCGGCGATGTCGGCGCCCGTCCCCATCCGGCCACGGTAGGCGTTGACGTTCTGCCCCAGCAAGGTGACTTCCTTGACGCCCTGATCGGCCAGGCCGGCGACTTCGGTCAGCACGTCGTCGAAGGGACGGCTCACTTCCTCGCCGCGCGTGTACGGCACCACGCAGTACGAGCAGTACTTGGAGCAGCCTTCCATCACCGACACGAAAGCCGAGGCGCCTTCCACGCGCGCCGGCGGCAGGTGGTCGAATTTCTCGACCTCCGGAAAGCTGATGTCCACCTGCGGTCGGCCCATCGCGCGCCGCGCCTGGATCATCTGCGGCAGGCGGTGCAGCGTCTGCGGCCCGAACACCATGTCGACGTACGGCGCACGTTCGACCAGGGCCGCACCTTCCTGGCTCGCGACGCAACCGCCGACGCCGATCAGCACACCCTTGGCCTTGAGGTGCTTGACGCGCCCGAGGTCGGAAAACACCTTCTCCTGGGCCTTCTCACGCACCGAGCAGGTGTTGAACAGCACCAGGTCGGCCTGCTCCACGTCGGTGGTCTTCTCCCAGCCGTCGGCCGCGCGCAGCACGTCGGCCATCTTGTCCGAGTCGTACTCGTTCATCTGGCAACCGAAGGTCTTGATGAAAACCTTCTGGCTCGGCTTGTCGTTCGGGTCGCTCAAGGCTTGCTCCAGCGCTGGAAGGTCGGATCGAAAACCCAGGCCTGCGCCTGGGCGGGCGAGGTCGGCCACGGCTTGCGTGCGAGTTCGGCGTCGGTGAGGATCCAGACGTCACGCAGTTCACCCGCGGGGTCGAGGGTGTAGTGGACCCTCAGCTCCTGGCCCAGCAGGGAGCCGGAGAGCTGGAGCATGTTCTGCGGGTTGCGGATGCGCGCCCCGGGCGACAGGCGCACCGGCTTGCCGTTCAACAGCGCCTGCGGCGGTTGCGTCACGACGAGTTCGCCGCGCAGGGCGTTCGACTGGAACACCCGCTGGGCCGCGGCGGGCAACGCGACGAGGCAGGCGAGCGTCAGGGCGGTGGCACAGCGAAGCATGGTGTGTGTCCAGGGGCCGTGGAGGAAATGCGACGATACCCCGGCGCAATGAAAAACAGCCCCAGCGGTCGGCTCGGGCTGTGCAATTCTGGTGGCGCTTCAGGGATTCGAACCCCGGACCTGCGGATTATGATTCCGTCGCTCTAACCGACTGAGCTAAAGCGCCTGAGCCGCAAATTATAGCGGCCGCTGCCGGCCCACCGCCGCGCAGTGCCAGCCGCCCGCTCCCGCCCCATGTTCAGCTTCTTCAAGAAAAAAGTGCCTCCGGTGGCACCGCCGGCGGACGTTGCGCTCACGTTGCCGGAACTGGTGCCCGTGATGCCGCCGACGGCCGAGGCCGCGGCCCCTTTGCCCGCTGCGCCCATGCCGCCGGCGCCGCCCGCCGTCGAGGCTCCTTCCGACACGCCCGGCGAGGCGCTGCCCTCACGCAGTGGCTGGCTCAAGCGCCTGGGCGATGGCCTGCGCAAGACCAGCACCTCGATCGCCCAGGTGTTCGTTGCGCCCCGCATTGACGATGCGTTGTATGAAGAGCTCGAGTCGGCGCTGTTGATGGCCGACGCGGGTGGCAAGGCTACGGCGTTCCTGCTCGCCGACCTGAAGCGCCGGGTGACGCACACGGCGGCGCAAAACCCCGCCGCCGTCAAGAGGCTGCTGGGCGAAACGCTGGCCGACCTGTTGCGACCGCTGGAGCGCACCCTCGAGGTGGGTCGCCAGGCGCCGACCGTGGTGATGGTGGTCGGCGTCAACGGCGCCGGCAAGACCACCAGCATCGGCAAACTCACCCGGCACCTGGCCGACGCGCAGCAGAAGGTGCTGCTCGCGGCGGCCGACACGTTTCGCGCGGCGGCGCGCGAGCAGCTGGCGGTATGGGCGGATCGCAACCGGGTCGAGATCGTCAGCCAGGAGGGGGGCGACCCGGCCGCGGTCGCGTTCGATTCGGTGCGCGCCGGGCGCGCGCGAGCCCGTGATGTGGTCATCGTCGACACCGCCGGGCGGCTGCCGACCCAGTTGCACCTGATGGAGGAGCTGAAGAAGATCCGGCGCACCATCGACAAGGCCCAGCCCGGTGCGCCCCACGAGGTGCTGCTGGTGGTCGACGGCAACACCGGGCAGAACGCCCTGACCCAGGTGCAAGCCTTCGACGCGGCGCTGGGCCTGACGGGCCTGGTGGTGACCAAGCTCGACGGCACCGCCAAAGGCGGCGTGTTGGCCGCCATCGCGTTGTGGGCCCGCGAGCGCGCCGGCGGGCCGGTGCCGGTCTACTTCATCGGTGTCGGCGAGAAGCTGGAAGACCTGGAAACGTTCGACGCCGGCGAGTTCGCGCAGGCCCTGCTCAGTTGAGCGGGCGGGGCGCCTGACGGCCGTCAGCGGTCGGCCGGTGCGTTGCGGGGCGGCCGGCGCGCCGGGTCGAGCGGCGTCGGGCCGCTGTCGAGGTCGTCGAACCAGGTCGACGAAGGAGGTTCGCGCCGCGGGCCGTCGTCGTCCGGCAAATCGAGCAGCACTTCGGGCACCGGCAGCTTCCCATTGGCCGGGGTCGGTGTCCGTGGGCTGTAGGCGACCGGTGGCGCCGCCGCCGATGCGGTTTCGGGCACGCCGGTGCGCTGGATGATCTGGTCGCGCGCCGTTTCGGCCGAGGGTAGCGCCACCTCGCGCCAGACGAAGACCTTGATCCCGGCGGCCTTGAGCACGCGTGCCATGCGGGCCCGTCGCCGTGCGCCGCGTTCGCTTTCCTGGACCGTCTGCAAGATCACGGCCCCGAGCACCATCGAAGCCCGGTCGCAGATCAGGAATTCCGCGCTCAGGTGGCCGACCCGCGTCAGCCACTCCGCGTAGGAATTGCGTCTGGGCACGCGCACGAACCGCGCCAGCGGCACCTGGGAAAAGATCAGGCACTCCGGCAGGGCCTTCAGGAGCACCTCGTGGGCGGCCCGTTCGCCGCCGGTCAGCAGGCGCGTGACCTCGGGAGGCCAGCCCGTCACGGTGTCGAGGTCGTCGCGCGCACGCTTGGCTTCGTCGTCTTGCGACCGCACGCGCTTGCCTTTCGACATCAGCACGAAGCCGACCCCCAGCGCAAGGAAAAGCGCCACCAACAGCAACAGCTCGATCGACATCGTGTTTGTCTGCCCTACTTCAAAGACCCGGTCTCCGACGATATGCGCCGGCAGCACGGTTGGTCAGGCTCAACAGTAACGAACTGCAACCCCGGCGCGCGGGTGGCGCCGACGCCGTCAGCGCTGCAGCCCCTTCAGGCCGCCTGCGCCGCCCATGCGCTTCATCATCTTCATCAGCCCGCCGCCCTTCATCTTCTTCATCATCGTCTGCATCTGCTCGAACTGGTTGAGCAGGCGGTTGACTTCCTGCACGTGCACCCCCGCGCCCGTGGCGATGCGGCGCTTGCGCGTGGCCTTGATCAGCTCGGGCTTGCGCCGCTCCAGCGCCGTCATCGAGCAGATGATGCCTTCCATGCGGCGCACGTCGCGTTCGGCGCGGTCCATGTCGGCCGGCCCCATCGCGCCGGCTTTGGCTGTCAGCTGGCTCGGCAGCTTGTCCATCAGCGACGACAAGCCGCCCATGTTCTTCATCTGCGAAATCTGGGCCAGGAAGTCGTTGAGGTCGAAAGCGGCACCGCTCTTGACCTTGTCGGCCAGCTTCTGCGCCGCCTGGACGTCGACCCCTTTCTGCACCTCCTCGACCAGCGCGACGATGTCGCCCATGCCGAGCACGCGCCCGGCATGCCGCTCGGCGTCGAAGACCTCGAGGCCGTCGATCTTCTCGGACACCCCCGCGAACTTGATCGGCGCGCCGGTGATCTGTCGCACCGAGAG
>JAABTC010000089.1 GCA_011390055.1 Burkholderiales bacterium
GCCGTGTGCGCGGTGGCCGCCAGCGTGCCGCCCATCAGCGCCGCCACCGTGGCGAAGGTGGCCTGATCGACGCCAAACACGCTGTAGGCCAGGGCCGCCCCGGCCGGGATGCGGATGAAGGTGTGCACGGTGTCCCACAACGAATCGACCCAGGGCACTTTGTCGGCGAGAAACTCCACCGTCACCAGGCTGCCGCTGACCCACAGCACCGCTGGCTGTTGCAGCACCTGCAGGCCGCTGGGCAGGGGCACCCAGCCGAGGAACCCGGCGAGTCCGGTCAGAAAGACCACCGCGTACAAACGCAAGCCACTGGCCCAACCCAGCGCTGCGGCGATGGCGAACAGGTGGGTGGTGTCGAGCTGCATCGCGGAGTTCACGGCTTCGGCTCCTGCCAGGCCGGCGCGCGCTTGCCGAGGTAGCTTTGCAGGCCCTCCTTGCCTTCGTCGCTGGCCCGCACGCTGGCAATGCGGCGCACGCTGTCGGCACGCAGGTCCTCGTCGATCGGCCGGCCGGCGAAGTCTTGCACCAGGCGTTTGCACTGGCGCAGCGCGACCGGGCCGTTGGCCACCAGCGCAGCGACGATGGCCTCGACCTTCGCATCGAGTGCTTCGGGCGCGACGACCTCGTGCACGAAGCCGAGCCGGTGTGCGGTGGCCGCGTCGAAGCGCTCGGCGGTGGTGAAGTAGCGCCGCGACGCCTGCTCGCCCAGCGCGCGGAGCACGTAGGGCGCGATGGTGGCGGGCAACAAGCCGAGCCTGGCCTCGGACAGGCAGAAGTGCACGCCCTCGGCGGCGACCAGCACGTCGCAGACCGCCGCCAACCCCACGCCGCCAGCGTAGCAGTCCCCGTGCACCCTGCCGATCACCGGCACCGGACACCGGTACAGGGCCAAGAGCATGGCAGCCAGGCCCTCGGCGTCGGCATGGTTCTGGGCCCAGCTGTAATCGGCCATCCTGCGCATCCAGGCCAGGTCGGCACCGGCGCAGAACGCCTTGCCGTGGCCGCCCAGCACGACGGCACGCAGTTCCGGATCGGCCGCGAAGCCCGTGAACGCTGCGGTGAGCTCGGCGATCACGCCATCGTTGAACGCGTTGCGAACCTCGGGGCGGTTGAGAAACACCCGGGCAACGTGGCCGGTGCGGGTGATGTCGAGCGTGGTGGTCATCGCAGGTTCGGTACGGTGCAGGGGGCCGGGCGCATCAATACCGCTTGGCGACTTCGTCGAGCATCACCTCGGTGGCGCCGCCGCCGATGGCCAGGATGCGTGCGTCGCGCCACAGTCGCTCGATCGGCATGCCACGCATGTAGCCCATGCCGCCGTGGAACTGCTGGCAGGTGCCGACGACTTCGTTGACGAGCTCGCCCGTCAGCGCCTTCAACATCGACACCTCCTGCACCACGTCCTGGCCCTGCGTCACGGCCCAGGCGCAGTGGACCATGAAGGCGCGCGCGGCGCGCGTCTTGGCGTCGAGCATGGCGATGCGCTGGCGGATCGCCTGCTTGTCCCACAGCGGCGCGCCGAAGGCCTGGCGTTGCAGCACGTGCTCACGCGTCAGTTCGAGCGCCCGCATCGAATGGCCGACCGCCATCGCGGCCAGCGCGATGCGCTCGGTCTGGAAATTTTTCATCACTGCGCGAAAGCCCTGGCCTTTTTCGCCCAGCAGGTTCTCGGCCGGGATACGACAGTCGGCGAACACCAGCTCGGCGGTGTCGGAGCTGAGCCAGCCGGTCTTGTCCAGCGAACGGCCCACCGTGAACCCCGGCGTGCCCTTCTCGACCGCGAACATCGAGATCGCGTGGCGACCTTCACCGGTGCGGGCGGCGATGAAGTACAGATCGCCGTGCACGCCATTGGTGATGAAGAGCTTGGTGCCGTTGAGCACCCAGTGGTCGCCGTCGCGCCGCGCGGTGGTCTTCAAGCCTGCGACGTCCGATCCGGCGCCCGGCTCGGTGATGCCGACCGCGGTGATGGTCTCGCCACGCGTGATGCCGGGCATCCAGCGCGCCTGCTGCTCAGGCGTGCCGGCATGGTGCAGGTGCGGGCTGGCCATGTCGGTGTGCACCAGCACGGTGATGATGAAGCCGCCGAAGGTCGACTGGCTCAGCGCTTCGGCGAAGACCAGGTTGGTCAGCGCATCGGCCCCGCCGCCGCCGTGCTCAGGCGCATACATCAGGCCCAGCATGCCGGCCGCACCCATCTTGCGCAGCACCTCGCGCGGCGTGAAGCCGGCCTCTTCCCAGGCCAGGGCGTGCGGCTCGACCTCGCGGGCAATGAAGCGCGCGACCTGCTCGCGCAGCAGTTCGTGTTCGGGGGTGAGGTGGGCGTTGTCCATGGTGCGTTGCGAGGCCGACCGGGCGGCATTCAGTGTTGCCAGCCGCGCAGGCCGCGCCACTGTTCGAAGGCGACGAAATCGCGGTCCCGGTGCAGCAACGCATAGTCGCGCTCGATGCAGAACGCAGCCACGACCACATCGATGCCGCTGCGCACCGTGATGCCTTGCGCGCGCAGGCTGCGGTAATGCTGTGCCGCGGCCAGCGCCAGCTCGACGCCACCCGTGTCTTCGATGTGCAGGCTCTGCATCAGGCTGCTGGCGCGACGGTACTCATGCTCGAGACGAAAGCCGCGCAACACCTCGAAGAGCACCAGGTCGGGCACCACCAGGCGGATCTCGCCTCGATCCAGCATTTCGTCGAGCATCTCCACCGCCGGGTGATCGGCGTCGTTGAAGAAGTCGATCCAGACGCTGGAATCAACGACGAGCACGGGACTTGCGCAACGCCGGTTCCTGCACCGAAGGGCCGGGCGCCGCCTCGGCGGGGCGGGTCCAGTCGATGCTTTCGTCGCCTTCCCACTTGAGCTTGCCGCGCCACTTGAGAATTTCGCGGTAGGCAGCCTGGCGAGCGAGCAACTTCAAGCCGGCTTCGACCGCGTCCTTCTTGGTCTTGTACGGCCCGGCCTTCATGGCCTGGGCCATCAAGTCTTCGTCAATGACGATGTTGGTGCGCATGATGTGTACGTATGTCTGTTTGTATGCGCATCGTACATCACATCCGGAAAACACCGAACTGCGGCCGCTCGGGAATCGGTGCATTCAAGCTCGCCGACAGCCCGAGCGCCAGCACGCGGCGCGTGTCGGCGGGGTCGATCACGCCGTCGTCCCACAGGCGCGCCGAGGCGTAGTACGGGTGGGCCTGGTGTTCGAACTGGTCGAGGATCGGTTGCTTGAAGGTCCGTTCCTCGTCGCCACTCCAGCTGCCCCCCTTGCCCTCGATGCCGTCGCGCTTGACCGTGGCCAGCACGGCGGCCGCCTGCTCGCCGCCCATCACGCTGATGCGCGCGTTGGGCCACATCCACAGGAAGCGCGGCGAGTAGGCGCGGCCGCACATGCCGTAGTTGCCGGCGCCGAAGCTGCCGCCGATGATCACGGTGAACTTGGGCACCGTGGCGGTGGCCACCGCGGTGACCATCTTGGCGCCGTGCTTGGCGATGCCCTCGGCCTCGTACTTGCGGCCGACCATGAAGCCGGTGATGTTCTGCAGGAACACCAGCGGCACGCGGCGCTGGCAGCACAGCTCGATGAAGTGGGCGCACTTCATCGAACTTTCGGAGAACAGCACGCCGTTGTTGGCGATGATGCCCACCGGCATGCCTTCGATGTGGGCAAAGCCCGTCACCAGGGTCATGCCGTAGCGGGCCTTGAACTCGTCGAACTCGCTGCCGTCGACGATGCGGGCGATGATCTCGCGCACGTCGTAGGGCTTGCGCGTGTCGGTCGGGATCACGCCGTGGAGCTCGGCCGGGTCGAGCTTCGGCGGGCGCGGTTCGACCAGGGCCATCGCATGCGTCTTGCGCCAGTTCAGGTTCGCCACGGCTCTCCGCGCCAGCGCCAGCGCATGCGTGTCGTTCTCGGCCAGGTGGTCGGCCACGCCCGACAGCCGCGTGTGCACGTCGCCGCCCCCCAAGTCTTCGGCGCTGACGATCTCGCCGATCGCGGCCTTCACCAGCGGCGGGCCGGCGAGAAAGATCGTGCCCTGGTTCTTGACGATGATCGATTCGTCGCTCATCGCCGGCATGTAGGCGCCGCCCGCCGTGCACGAGCCCATCACGACCGCGATCTGCGGGATGCCCTGCGCGGACATGTTGGCCTGGTTGTAGAAGATGCGGCCGAAGTGCTCGCGGTCGGGGAACACGTCATCCTGGTTCGGCAGATTCGCGCCGCCGCTGTCGACGAGGTAGATGCAGGGCAGGCGGTTCTCGCGCGCCACCTCCTGCGCACGCAGGTGCTTCTTCACCGTCAGCGGGTAGTAGGTGCCGCCCTTGACGGTGGCGTCGTTGCAGACGATCAGGCACTCCACGCCCGAGACCCGGCCGATGCCGGCGATCAGGCCGGCGCCCGGCGCGGCGTCGCTGCCGTCGCGATCCTTGTGCACCTCGAAGGCTGCCAAAGGCGAGATTTCGAGGAACGGCGTGTCGGGGTCGAGCAGCATTTCCACGCGGTCGCGCGGCAGCAGCTTGCCGCGTGCGAGATGCTTGGCGCGCGGCCCGTCACCCCCGCCCAGCGCGATCTTCTCGAGCTTGGCGTTGAGGTCGTCGACCAGGGCGCGCATCACCGCAGCATTGGCCTTGAACTCTTCGGAGCGGACGTTGAGCTTGCTGGCCAGCGTGGGCATGGGTCGGATTCTTTCGCGGCTCGATTGACGTGCGCGTCAATTCTAGGACGGGCTGCCAGAATGGAGCGGACGCCGCGAACCACCGATCCCCGGAGATGGACATGACACCTCGCTCGACCCCCTTGCTCTTGACCCTGGCGCTGTGCGCTGCCTGGGCCGCCACGCCTGCGGCGGCGCAAGCCTGGCCGTCCAAGCCGTTGCGCTGGGTCGTGCCGAGTGCACCGGGCGACGGCTCGGACACCACCGGCCGGCTGATCGCCGAGAAAGTCTCGCGCGAGCTCGGCCAATCGGTCGTCATCGACAACAAGCCCGGCGCAGGCGGCGTGCTCGGCTCGGAATTCGCGGCCAAGGCCGCGCCCGATGGCTACACGATGATCGTCGGCAACGCGGGTTCGCACGGCATCAATGCGGCGATCTACAGCAAGCTGACCTACGACACGGTGAAAGACTTCGTGCCGGTGGCCCTGATCTGCACCGCGCCGAACGTGATGGTCGCCAGCCCGGGCAGCAAGGTCACGAACGTGGCCGAGTTCGTCGCTTACGCCAAGGCCAACGCCGGCAAGGTCAACTACGCGTCCGGTGGCATCGGCAGTTCGTCGCACCTGTCGGCCGAGCTGTTCAAGAGCCTGGCCGGTGTGGAGATGACGCACATTCCGTACAAGGGCGCATCGCCCGCGGTGGCCGCCGTGCTGGCCGACGAAGTCAACGTGATGATCGGCAACCTGCCGCCGTGGGCGCCGCAGATCAAGGCGGGCAAGGTGCGGGCCCTGGCGGTCACCACCGCCACCCGGCACCCCAGCCTGCCCGACGTGCCGGCCCTGGCGGAATCGTTGCCCGGCTTCGAAACCGTGGCCTGGTTCGGTGTGCTGGCGCCCGCCGGAACACCGAAGGTGGCGATCGATCGCGTCAACGCGGCGGTGAATGCGGCGCTCGGCGATGCCGATGTGAAAGCACGCCTGGCGTCGCTCGGCTGCGACCCGGCCGGCACCACGCCGGACGTCTTCGCGGCACGCGTCACCGGCGACGTGGCGCGGTGGAAGAAGTTGGCGACGGAGAAGCAGATCCGGGCCGATTGACGGCGAGCACGGCCGGGAGGTCCACAGCCCGTGCCCCAAAACCACGGACCGCCCACCACGCTGTCTACGCGCTGCGAACGGTCGAGTCCCCCGTGTCACCCCCGAGCGATTCGATGCCGAGCGGCACCGTCCGGCGGGGGTGCGCAGCCAGCACCGCCTCGTCAAGACCAAGCGCCAGGCCCGCGTCCCCCGGCACAACCAGCGCGCCCGCTGCAGACAGCGGACATCCTCGCGCAACGACTTGCTCGTACAACCGGCTCTCGTCGAACTGCATCTCCAGGCCGTCGCACGCCGGCGCAACGGCGGCCACGTGCAGGCTGTGCTGCGTGCACACCGGCCCGGTCGGGTTGTGCGGCGAGAAGCCGACGCCGGCCTCTGCGGCGCGCTCGGCGATGGCGAGCATCTCGCGCGGGCCGCCGCAGTACTTCACGTCGGGCATCACGACGTCGTACAGCGCTTCGTCGAACAGGGTCTGGAACGCGGCAACGCCGACCTGGGTTTCGGCCGCGGCCAGCAACACGCCCTGGTTGCGCGCGGCGGCGCGGATGCGGCGCAAGGCGGGCCAATGCTGCGGGGTTTCGGGAAGCGGGCACTCGAACCAATGCAGGTGGGCCGGGGCCAGTGCGTCGAGCACCTCGAGCGCGCAGGCCTCGTCGAAGCGCCAGTGGCAATCGACCATCAGCCGTGCCTGCGGTCCCACGGCGTCGCGCAGCGCGAGCATGCAGTCGATGCCGTGGGCGATGCGTCGCTGGCCTTCGGAACTACCGGCATTGCCCGGGGTGACTCCGTCGAACGGCGCCGCCTTGAAGCCTTGGTAGCCGCGAGCCTGCGCGCGCCGCGCGGTGGCCACGAAGCCTTCAGGCGTGCGCAAGGTGGTCGCACGGTTGATGTTGGCGTACACCGGCACCTGGTGGCGCCGCAACGGGCCGAGCAGTGCATGCAACGGCCGGCCTGCGCGCTCGGCCTGCACGGCGATCAGGGCCTGCTGCACGGCGCTGGCTGCGGCATGGGCGGCCAGCCCGCCAGGCGCCGCGGGGTCGACCGCCAGGCGCGCCGCCGCCGAACCGAGGCCCAGGTCCCGGATGTCGCGGGCGATGCGCCGCAGTGCAGCCTCGATCTCGGGCTCACGGCCATTCAACGAAGCCTCGCCCCAGCCGACGGTGCCGTCGTCGGTGTGCACCGACACGAAGAACCAGTTGGTCTTGTCCGAGACGTTGAAGCCGTGCGGCCGGAGCTCGGCGATGCGCGTCATCGCGGGCCGTGGACCTGGTCTTCACGCCAGGCGAGTGCGGCCATGTGGATGCGCAAGTAACCGGTCAGATCGAGCGTCA
>JAABTC010000009.1 GCA_011390055.1 Burkholderiales bacterium
AAGGCTTCAGGCCCAACGTCGGCATCGTCCTGCTCAACTCGCGCAACCAGGTTTTCTGGGGCAAGCGGCTGCGCACGCACTCCTGGCAGTTTCCGCAAGGCGGTATCAAGCATGGCGAGTCGCCCGAGCAGGCGATGTTCCGCGAACTCCAGGAAGAGGTCGGGCTGCTGCCGGACCATGTCCAGATCATCGCCCGAACGCGGGATTGGTTGCGCTACGAGGTCCCGGAGCATTACATCCGGCGTGATGCGCGCGGCCACTACAAGGGCCAGAAGCAGATCTGGTTCCTGCTGCGGCTGACCGGCCGCGACAGCGACATGAACCTGCGCGCCACCGACCATCCCGAGTTCGATGCCTGGCGCTGGAACGAATACTGGGTGCCGCTCGAATTCGTCATCGAGTTCAAGCGCAACGTCTACCAGACCGCGCTGACCGAGCTGTCACGCTTCCTGCCCCGCACCCCTCACCCGAACCGCTACCTGCGCTCGGGCATGCGGGGCGGCTGGCGCGAAGACAACCTGCCGCCCGACAGCACACCGGGCGGCCTGGAAAGTGGCGCGCAGGACTGAGCTGCGAGCCGAAGCGGCTCAGCCCGCCAGCACCAGGTTGTCGCGGTGGATCAACTCCGGCTCAGCCATGTAGCCGAGCGCAGCCACGATGGCCGTCGACGGCTTGCGGGCAATCAGCCGCGTCTCGGCGGCCGAGTAATTGGCCAGCCCGCGGCACAGCACCGCGCCATCGGGTGCACGCACCGCAATGACCTCGCCGCGCACGAAGTCGCCGGTGACCTCGAGCACGCCGATGGCCAGCAGGCTTTTGCCTTCGGTCACCAGCTTCTGCGCGGCGCCGGCGTCGACAGTGACGGCGCCACGCAGTTGGAGGTGGTCGAGCATCCACTGCTTGCGGGCGGCCAGCTTGGCCGTCGGCGCCAACAGGCTCGTGCCGATCGCCTCGCCGGCGCACAAGCGCAACAGCACGTCGGGTTCGCGCCCCCAGGCGATCACGGTGTCGGCGCCGCTGCCGGCCGCGCGCCGGGCAGCCAGCACCTTGGTGATCATGCCGCCACGCCCCAATGCCGACCCGGCGCCGCCGGCCATGCGCTCGAGTGCCGGGTCGCCAGCGGATGCCACGTCGACAAACCTGGCTTGCGGGTCCTTGCGCGGATCGCTGGCGTAGAGGCCGCGCTGGTCGGTGAGGATCACCAGGGCATCGGCCTCGATCAAATTCGCCACCAACGCGCCGAGGGTGTCGTTGTCGCCGAACTTGATCTCGTCGTTGACGACCGTGTCGTTCTCGTTGATGACCGGAATCACCTTCAGCCGCAGCAAGGTGCGCAGCGTCGAACGCGCGTTCAGGTAGCGCTCGCGGTCGGCCAAGTCCGCATGCGTCAGCAGCACCTGCGCACTGCGCAGGCCGTGCAGCGACAGCTGGCTCTCGTACATCTGGACCAGGCCCATCTGTCCGACCGCGGCGGCGGCCTGCAATTCGGGCAGTTCACTCGGCCGGCTGGTCCAGCCCAGCCGCTTCATGCCTTCGACGATGGCCCCGCTGGACACCATCACGACCTCGCGCCCCTGCGCTGCCAGTGCCGCAAGCTGGCGGCACCAGTTGCCGACCGCCTGCGCATCAACACCCCGGCCTTCATTGGTGACCAAGCTGGAGCCGACCTTCACGACGATGCGCCGCGCCTGGTGCAGCGGCGCCGCAGCAGCGGCCGGCGCGTTCACGGCGTGTCCCCGCTGGCGGCCTCTTCGACGCCCGGCCGGTCGAAGCGAGGGTCGACCAGGACGGGCGGGGCGTTCTTGCTCGCGGCGACGTGCTGGTACACCGCCTTCAGCAACGGCTCCAGCCCTTCACGTGTCAGCGCCGAAATCTCGAACACGGGTGCACCACTGCGCATGCGGCGGACAAAGTCACGCACCTTTTGTGCGCGCTCGTTCTTCTCGACCATGTCGATCTTGTTCAAGACCAACCAGCGCGGCTTGGCATGCAGTTCGGCGTCGTACTTCTTCAATTCCTTGACGATCGCCTTGGCTTGCGCGACCGGATCCACGCCGTCGTCGAAGGGTGCCAAGTCCACCACGTGCAGCAACAGCCGCGTGCGCTGCAGATGACGCAGGAACTGGTGCCCCAGCCCCGCGCCTTCGGCTGCGCCTTCGATCAGACCTGGGATGTCGGCCACCACGAAACTTTGCTCAGGACCGACCCGCACGACGCCCAGGTTGGGGTGCAGCGTGGTGAAGGGGTAGTCGGCGATCTTCGGCCGCGCGTTCGACACCGCGGCAATCAGGGTGCTCTTGCCGGCGTTGGGCATGCCGAGCAGGCCGACATCGGCCAGCACGCGCAACTCCAGGCGCAGCTTGCGCTGCTCGCCAGGCCAGCCCGGTGTCTTCTGGCGGGGTGCCCGGTTGGTGCTGGTCTTGAAGTGCAGGTTGCCGAAGCCGCCGTCCCCGCCCTTGCAGATCAGCAGCCTTTCTCCCGGCGTCAGCAGTTCCGCGACCCGCTCACCGGTCTCGTCGTCGGTGAGGATGGTGCCCACAGGCATGCGCAGCACGATGTCGGCCCCGGCCGCACCAAATTGATCGGAGCCGCGCCCGGCTTCGCCGTTGCGCGCCTCATGCCGCCGCGCATAACGGTAGTCGATCAGGGTGTTGAGGTTCACGTCGGCCACGGCGTAGATGCTGCCGCCGCGCCCCCCGTCGCCCCCGTTGGGGCCTCCGAACGGGATGAACTTCTCGCGCCGAAAACTCGCGCAGCCCGAACCGCCGTCGCCCGCAGCGACATCGATCGTGGCTTCGTCGACGAACTTCATGGGGCAATGGTAGAAGCAAAAAAGCCCCGGCGGGCCGGGGCTCTCGATGGGGTGCGCAGCCTCAGGCCGGCTGGATGTTCACGGTCTGCCGGTTCAGCGCGCCCTTGACGGCGAACACCACCTGGCCGTCGACCAGCGCAAACAGCGTGTGGTCCTTGCCCATGCCGACGTTCGTGCCGGCATGAAAGCGTGTACCGCGCTGGCGCACGATGATCGAGCCAGCCGAGACCGACTGGCCACCGAAAGCCTTGACGCCCAGCATCTTCGGCTGAGAGTCACGTCCGTTGCGCGTCGAGCCGCCGCCTTTTTTCTGTGCCATTTCAATCTCCGTTGGGCAAGTGCAAATCAGGCCGTGACGGCGCCGATTTCCAGTTCGGTGTACGTCTGCCGGTGGCCTTGCGACTTGCGGTAGTGCTTGCGACGACGCATCTTGAAAATGTGCACCTTGTCGTGCTTGCCCTGCGCGACGACCGTGGCCTTGACCAACGCACCGGCCACCAGCGGCGAGCCGACAGTCAGATCCGACCCGTTGCCGATCGCAAGGACCTGGTCGAGGGTGATCTCCTGGCCAACGTCGGCAGCGATCTGCTCGACCTTGATTTTTTCACCGGCAACAACCTTGTATTGTTTGCCACCGGTCTGAATGACGGCGTACATGTGAGCCCTTTTGCCTTGTTGGCCTTTGGCGGCCATGAATGGCCTTGTTCCGGGACTGCCCCGGCCAGGCCAGGGATGGATTCGTCGGCGACGCACTGGGCAAGCCGCCACGCAACCCGCAAATGTAGCACAGCGCTCGCGACTCAGGGCCCTGCGTTTGAGCTCAACGAATGGCGACGGCGTGCCTTCCTATAATCGGTGTCCAACTCTTCTCGACCCTCTATGCCCCTCGCAGCAAGCGCCGACGGGCGGGATCCGGGCCTGCCGGCCGACCCGCTGGCGGCCGACATGGCAAAGGTCGACTTGGTGATCGCGGACCGCCTGCACTCGCGTGTGGCGCTGATCAACCAGATCTCGAACTACATCGTCAGCGCCGGCGGCAAGCGGATCCGCCCCCGGCTGGTCCTGCTGTTCGCCGGCGCGCTGGGCTACACCGGCGCCGAGCGCCACACCCTGGCGGCGATTGTCGAGTTCATCCACACCGCGACGTTGTTACACGACGACGTCGTCGACGAATCGTCGCTGCGGCGCGGGCGTTCGACCGCCAACGCGGTCTTCGGCAATGCCGCCAGCGTGCTGGTCGGCGACTTCCTCTATTCGCGCGCCTTCCAGATGATGGTGTCGATGAACAACCTGCGCGTGCTGGACGTGCTCGCCGACGCGACCAACGTCATCGCCGAAGGGGAGGTGCTGCAGTTGCTCAACCTGCACGACGCCGACCTGGCGGTCGACGACTACCTGCGCGTCATCCGCTACAAGACGGCCAAGCTGTTCGAAGCCAGCGCACGCCTGGGGGCGGTGCTGGCGGGCGCCACGCCGGAGATCGAGGAGGCCTGTGCCGATTACGGGCGCGCCCTGGGCACGGCGTTCCAACTGGTCGACGACCTGCTCGACTACGACGGCGAAACCCATGAGCTGGGCAAGAACGTCGGGGACGATCTGCGTGAGGGCAAGCCGACGCTGCCGCTGCTGCTGGCACTGGCACGCGGCACCGAACACGAGCGCAGCGTGGTGCGTCATGCCATCGAGCACGGCGAGGTCGCGCGACTGGACGAAGTGGTCGCGATCGTGCGTCGCACAGGGGCGCTCGAGGCGGCGCGTGCGCTGGCGCGCGACGAGTCGTCGTTGGCACGCGAACGGCTTGGCGTCCTGCCTGCCTCGCCCGAGCGCGAGGCTCTGCTAGACTTGTGCGCTCGGTCGGTCGACCGTTCCTCGTGAACGCGCCGGTCGATTGCCGCGGTGGCCTTGTTGGCCGCCTTGCAAATCGGGGTGTAGCTTAGCCTGGTAGAGCGCTACGTTCGGGACGTAGAGGCCGGAGGTTCGAATCCTCTCACCCCGACCAGGTCAACCCGTTGGCCCGCGCCTTGCGCCCACGATTCGTTCGACATGTGAACTGTTGCCGACATGCGAGTGCGGTCAGATTGTCAGGGGGGTAGCGATCAGCGATGATCCGCTGCCATTTCGCACGTGAGTGACCGCAGACCAAGTGGATACGCTGGCTGAAGCACCCCATTCCTCGTTGTCCGGCGTTGCACGCGTGCTCGTGCACGCCGGCAAGCTGGGCTCGCGCGTGGCGGAAACGCTGGTCAAGTCCGCGGCCGAACGCAAGACCAGTTTCGTCTCGGCGCTGATCGCTGCCGGCTCGGTCTCGGCCGCGGATCTGGCGCACACGCTGGCTGGCGCCCTGGCCCTGCCGGTGCTGGATCTTTCGGCGGTCGACGCCGAGCGGCTGCCGCGCAACGTCATCGACAACAAGCTGGTGAACCAGTACCAAGTGGTGGTGCTGGGCAAGCGCGGCAACCGTCTGTTCATCGGTGGCGCCGACCCGACCGACCAAGAGGCGGTGGAGCGCATCAAGTTCGCGACGCAGCTCTCGCCGGAGTGGGTGGTTGTCGAGTACGACAAGCTGGCCAAGATGCTCGCCGCGAGCGGCTCGAGTGCCAGCGACGTGATCGAATCGTTGGCCGTCGGCGACTTCGACTTCGATGTCACCGACGAAGCTTCCGAGCAGGAATCGAACGACGTCACGTCCGAGGTCGAAGACGCGCCCGTGGTGCGCTTCCTGCAGAAGATGCTGATCGACGCGATCAACGCGCGCGCCTCCGACCTGCACTTCGAGCCCTACGAGTACCACTACCGGGTGCGGTTCCGTGTCGACGGCGAGTTGCGCGAGATCACGCAGCCGCCGATTGCCATCAAGGACAAGCTGGCCTCGCGCATCAAGGTCATCAGCCGCATGGACATCGCCGAAAAGCGGGTGCCCCAGGACGGCCGCATGAAGCTCAAGTTCGGCAACCGGGCGATCGACTTCCGCGTCAGCACCCTGCCGACCCTCTTCGGCGAGAAGATCGTGATCCGGATCCTCGATCCCTCGTCGGCCAAGCTGGGCATCGACGCCCTGGGCTACGAGAAGATCGAGAAGGATCGTCTGCTGAACGCGATCCAGCGCCCCTACGGCATGGTGCTGGTGACGGGGCCGACCGGCTCGGGCAAGACGGTGTCGCTGTACACCTGCCTGAACATCCTGAACCAGCCCGGCGTCAACATCTCGACGGTCGAAGACCCGGCCGAAATCAACCTGCCCGGCGTCAACCAGGTCAACGTCAACGACAAGGCCGGCACCACCTTCTCGGTCGCGCTGAAGGCCTTCCTGCGCCAGGACCCCGACATCATCATGGTCGGCGAAATCCGCGACCTGGAGACGGCCGACATCGCCATCAAGGCCGCCCAGACCGGCCACCTGGTCATGTCGACCCTGCACACCAACGACGCCCCGGGCACGCTGACGCGCCTGTTGAACATGGGTGTGGCGCCGTTCAACATCGCCTCCAGCGTGTTGCTCGTCACGGCGCAGCGCCTGGCACGCCGGCTCTGCGAAACCTGCAAGACCACGGTCGAGTACCCGCGCGATGCGCTGAAGAAGGCGGGCTTTGCGGAAGCCGACCTCGATGGCTCCTGGAAACCGTACAAGGCGGTCGGTTGCGCGTCGTGCAGCAACGGCTACAAGGGCCGCGTCGGGATCTACCAGGTCATGCCGATCACCGAGGGCATGCAGCGCATCATCCTGGCCGAAGGCTCGGCCCTCGACATCCAGCACGAAGCCAACAAGAACGGCGTGCGCGACCTGCGCCAGGCCGGTCTGGCCAAAGTGCGGGTGGGCGTCACGACGCTCGAGGAAATCATCACCGTGACCAACGAGTGATGCGCTTCGACCCTTCCCATCCCAACGCAAGACATTCCTTGGAGACTTTATGGCCACCGCGGTAGCCGCACGGGACATTCGAGAGTTCGTCTTCGAGTGGGAAGGCAAGGACAAGAACGGCAAGGTCGTTCGCGGGGAGCTGCGTTCGGGCGGCGAAGCGGCGGTCAGCGCCACGCTGCGGCGCCAGGGTGTGCTGGTCACCAAGGTCAAGAAGCGCCGCATGCGCGGCGGCTCCTCGATCAAGCAGAAGGATGTTGCGATCTTCACGCGCCAGCTGGCGACGATGATGAAGGCCGGCGTGCCCTTGCTGCAGGCGTTCGACATCGTGGCCCGCGGCAGCACGAATCCGCGCATGACCAAGCTGCTGACCGACATCCGCACCGATGTCGAGACCGGCACCAGTCTTTCGGTGGCGTTTCGCAAGCACCCGATGCAGTTCAACGCGCTGTACTGCAACCTGGTCGAAGCCGGTGAAGCGGCCGGTATCCTGGAGGCCATCCTCGAGCGGCTGGCGGTCTACGAGGAAAAGACGCTGGCGCTGAAGAGCAAGATCAAGTCGGCCCTGATGTACCCGACCGCCGTGATGGTGGTGGCGTTCGTGGTGCTGGCGGTGATCATGATCTTCGTGATCCCGGCGTTCAAGGAAGTGTTCACCTCCTTCGGTGCGGACCTGCCGGCCCCCACGCTGGCGGTGATGTGGCTGTCGGACCAGTTCGTGCGCTATTGGTGGCTGCTGTTCGGCGTGATGATCGGTGGCGGCTACTTCTTCATGCAGTCGTGGCGTCGTTCCGAGAAGATGCAGATGGCGATGGACCGCCTGCTGCTGCGCGCACCGGTGTTCGGCGAGTTGATCCGCAAGGCCGTGCTGGCGCGCTGGACGCGCACGCTGTCGACCATGTTCGGTGCCGGCGTGCCCCTGGTCGAAGCGCTCGACTCGGTGGGTGGTGCTTCGGGCAACGCGGTCTATGCGCAGGCCACCGAGCAGATCCAGCGCGAAGTCTCGACCGGCACCTCGCTGACGATGGCGATGCAAAACACCGGCGTGTTCCCGACGATGGTGCTGCAGATGGCCTCGATCGGCGAAGAGTCGGGCTCGCTCGACCACATGCTGGGCAAAGCGGCCGAGTTCTACGAGGACGAGGTCGACGAGATGGTGAAAGGTTTGTCGAGCCTGATGGAGCCGTTCATCATCGTCATCCTGGGCGTGCTGATCGGTGGCATCGTGGTCTCGATGTACCTGCCGATCTTCAAGCTGGGCGCCGTGGTCTGATGCCGCGCCGATGACGGCGTCGCTGCCGCTGGACCTGCTGCTCTCGCCCTGGGCCCTGGCCATCCTGGGGCTGTGTGTAGGCAGCTTCCTGAACGTCGTGGTGTACCGCCTGCCGCTGGTGCTGGAGCGGCAGTGGTGGGCCGACGTGGCCGGCCAGCTCGCCGACGTCGATTCCTGGCGCCGCATCTTTCTGCCCGCACGCAGCGCCGCAGCACCACCGCCTGAGCTTGCCAAGGCCGCCAGCGTGCTCGAGCGGTCGGTCACGGCGCTGGCACCCTTCTCGATCGCCCGCCCGCGCTCGCGCTGCTCTGCCTGCGGTCACGTGCTCGCCTGGCACGAGAACCTGCCGCTGCTCGGCTGGCTGCGCCTGAAGGGCCGCTGTTCCGCGTGCAAGACAGCCATCTCGCCGCGTTATCCGCTGGTTGAACTCGCGACCGCGCTGCTGTTCGCCGCCATAGGCTGGCGCATCGGCGCCCAGTGGCAGAGCCTGCTCTGGTGCAGCTTCGGTGCGGTTCTCTTGGCGTTGTCGCTGATCGACTGGGACACCACCGTGCTGCCCGATGCGATGACGCTGCCGCTGCTGTGGGGCGGCCTGGTCGCCGCCGCGTTGGGCTGGACGCTGCCGCTCGCGACCGCACTGTGGGGTGCCGTGGCCGGCTACCTCTCGCTCTGGTCGGTGTATTGGCTCTTCAAGTTGACGACCGGCAAGGAGGGCATGGGCTATGGCGACTTCAAGTTGCTGGCCGCGCTCGGCGCCTGGCTGGGTTGGCAGATGATCGTGCCGATGCTGTTGCTGGCCTCGGTCCTCGGCGCGGTGGTCGGCATTGGCATGAAGATGGCCTCCACGCTGCGCGAGGGCCGCTACGTCCCGTTCGGCCCCTTCCTGGCTGGTGCCGGGCTGGTGGTCCTGTTTGCCGGCGCCCCGACCGTCCTCGACTGGATCGGTTGGGCCTGAGCACAACCGGAAGCGCGCTGTGCGGATCGGGCTGACCGGGGGCATCGGCAGCGGCAAGAGCACCGCAGCGGCCTTCCTCGCGCAGTTCGGTGCGCAGGTGATCGACGCCGATGCCGTGGCGCGCCTCCTGACGGGGCCGGGGGGCGCCGCCGTCCCGGCCGTGCGGGCAGCCTTCGGCAGCGCAGTGGTCACGGCCGAAGGCGCCCTGAACCGCGCTGCGCTGCGTGCACGCGTGTTCGCCGAACCCGCCGCGCGCCACCGGCTCGAAAGCATCCTGCATCCGCTGATCGCCGCCGAGATGGAAGCGCAGGCCACACGCAACCGCGCGCCCAGCCTGGTGTTCGACATCCCGTTGCTGGCCGAGTCGCACCATTGGCGCGCGCGACTCGACCGCATCCTGGTCATCGATTGCGAGCCGGCGACGCAGCTCGAGCGGGTCTGCGGCCGCCCAGGCTGGACCGAAGCCACGGCCCGGCAGGCCATGGCCGCGCAGGCGCCACGTGCACTGCGTCGCTCGATTGCCGATGCCGTGGTCTACAACGACGGACTGCCCCTGGACCGGTTGGCGGCTGCGCTGCAGGGCGTCTGGCGGGCCTGGCATGACCCGCCCCCGAACCCTGTGGAACAATGACCGGGGGGCGCCTGCTGCTGCGCCGCGAAGAGTTCGCCTTGGTTCGCTACGAATACCCGTTCAACGAGAGTGTGCGCACGATGCTGCGGCTCGAACACCTGTTCGACCGGCTGGGCCAGTTGATGCCGCGCGACACCGCGCTCGACCACCACTTCGCGCTGGCGACCATCTTCGAGATCGTCGACGTGGCCTCGCGCGCCGACCTCAAGAGCGATCTGCTCAAGGAACTCGAGCGTCACAAGGGCCAGTTCCAATCGTACCGAGGCAACCCGGCCATCTCGGAGGCTGCGCTCGATGCCGTCCTGGGGAAGATCGACCACGCCTTCAACGGCCTGAACGCCTTGCCCGGCAAGGCCGGCCATTCGCTGGCCAGCAACGAATTTCTGATGGCGGTGCGCAGCCGCATCAGCATTCCGGGTGGCACCTGTGAGTTCGACCTGCCTGCGTACTACCACTGGCAGCAACGGGATGTGCCTGCGCGGCGCGCCGATCTGCTGTCGTGGATCGAGACGCTGACGCCGCTGGCCGAGGCCTTGAACGTGCTGCTGGGGCTGATCCGCGAAGCCGGCTCGCCGCAGCGTGTGGTGGCCCAGGGAGGTCAGTACCAGCAGAGCCTGCCCGCGGGCCGCACCTACCACCTGCTGCGCTTGCGCATCGAGCGCGAGAGCCAGTTGGTGCCGGAAATTTCCGGTCACCGGCTGATGGTTTCGGTGCGCTTCATGCGCGCCGATGCCGAGGGGCGGATGCGCCCGGTCACCGACGACCAGGCCTTCGAGCTGAGCCTTTGCGCTTGAGGGCGGGGCATGGTCGCGGCCGCTGAACGCCTGGTGCCGTGCCCACAATGCCGGGCGCCGAGTCCGTACTCGCCAGCCAACCGGTGGAGACCCTTCTGCAGCCCGCGTTGTGCCGGCGTCGACCTTGGCGCATGGGCCAGCGAGAGCTACCACGTGGCGACACAGGCCCCGGCCGACGCCGACGACAACCCCGAGCAGTGAGCGAACGCGCTGCGTGCGCAGCCCTCTTGAAACTGTGCGCGGTGCCCCTATAATTCGTTGCTAGCACTCTTCCCTATTGAGTGCTAACACCCTGGACGAAGGGTCCAGGCCCGTCGCCGTGAATGTGCGCGGGATCGCGTCACATTCCCATCTCGTCAAGAGACCATTGGAGAGCAAGCATGAAACTTCGCCCTTTGCACGATCGTGTGATCGTCAAGCGCCTCGAGCAGGAAACCAAGACCGCCTCCGGCATCGTCATTCCCGACAACGCCGCCGAAAAGCCCGACCAGGGTGAAGTCCTGGCTGTCGGCCCCGGCAAGCGCAACGAGAAGAGCGGCGACTTCGTCGCGCTGAACATCAAGGTCGGTGACCGTGTGCTGTTCGGCAAGTACAGCGGCCAGACCGTCAAGGTCGATGGCGACGAGTTGCTGGTGATGAAAGAAGACGACCTGTTCGCGGTCGTCGAAAAGTAAGCAGCAGCCCCCTTTCAGATTTCGGAGAAACAACACATGGCATCCAAAGACGTGATCTTCGGCGGCGAGGCCCGTGCCCGCATGGTCGAAGGCGTGAACATCCTGGCCAACGCGGTCAAAGTGACCCTGGGCCCCAAGGGCCGCAACGTGGTTCTCGAGCGCTCGTTCGGCGCCCCCACCGTCACCAAGGACGGTGTCTCGGTGGCCAAGGAAGTCGAGCTCAAGGACAAGCTGCAGAACATGGGCGCGCAGATGGTCAAGGAAGTCGCTTCCAAGACCAGCGACAACGCCGGTGACGGCACCACCACCGCCACCGTCCTGGCCCAGGCCATCGTGCGCGAAGGCATGAAGTACGTGGCCGCCGGCATGAACCCGATGGACCTGAAGCGCGGCATCGACAAGGCCGTGACGGCCCTTGTCGCCGAGCTGAAGAAGGCCAGCAAGGCCACCACGACAAGCAAGGAAATTGCCCAAGTCGGCTCGATCTCGGCCAACGCCGATGAATCGATCGGCAAGATCATCGCCGATGCGATGGACAAGGTCGGCAAGGAAGGCGTCATCACCGTCGAAGACGGCAAGAGCCTGGACAACGAACTCGAAGTCGTCGAAGGCATGCAGTTCGACCGCGGCTACCTGAGCCCGTACTTCATCAACAACCCCGAGAAGCAGGCTGCCCTTCTGGACAACCCCTTCGTGCTTTTGTTCGACAAGAAGATCAGCAACATCCGCGATCTGCTGCCGACGCTCGAAGCCGTGGCCAAGGCCGGCCGCCCGCTGTTGATCGTCGCCGAAGAAGTCGAAGGTGAGGCCCTGGCCACGCTGGTGGTCAACACCCTGCGTGGCATCCTGAAGGTCGTGGCCGTCAAGGCGCCGGGCTTCGGTGACCGCCGCAAGGCCATGCTGGAAGACATCGCCATCCTGACCGGTGGCAAGGTCATCGCCGAAGAAGTCGGCCTGACGCTGGAGAAGGTCACGCTGGCCGACCTGGGCCAGGCCAAGCGCGTCGAAGTGGGCAAGGAAAACACCACCATCATCGACGGCATGGGTGCCGCTGCCGACATCGAAGCGCGCGTCAAGCAAGTCCGCGTACAGATCGAGGAAGCCACCAGCGACTACGACAAGGAAAAGCTCCAGGAGCGCGTGGCCAAGCTGGCCGGCGGCGTGGCGCTGATCAAGGTCGGGGCTGCGACCGAAGTCGAGATGAAGGAAAAGAAGGCTCGCGTCGAAGACGCCCTGCACGCCACGCGTGCGGCCGTCGAAGAAGGCATCGTGGCCGGCGGTGGCGTGGCGCTGCTGCGTGCCAAGCAGTTGGCAGGCGCGATCAAGGGCGACAACGCCGATCAGGAAGCCGGCATCAAGATCGTCCTGCGCGCGATCGAGGAGCCCATCCGCATCATCGTCCAGAACGCCGGTGGCGAGCCGAGCGTGGTGGTCAATGCCGTGCTGAACGGCAAGGGCAACTACGGCTTCAACGCCGCCAACGACACCTATGGCGACATGATCGAGATGGGCATCCTGGACCCGACCAAGGTGACGCGCATGGCGCTGCAGAACGCGGCGTCGGTGGCCTCGCTGATGTTGACGACCGAGGCGATGGTTGCCGAGGCGCCCAAGGAAGAGTCCGGCGCGGGCGGCATGCCCGGCGGCGGGATGGGCGGCATGGGTGGCATGGGCGGTATGGACATGTGATTCACGCAGCCGCGTGTTGACGGGGCCCGCAGCGCAAGCTGCGGGCCTTTTTCGCTTCGGCGCCACGCGAGCAGCTGGGGGTGGTCCTCGGGCGCTATGACACTGCGTGAGGGCACGTTGCGCGTCGGCAGCAGCCTCTACGCAGGCGCCGACACCGCCCTGGGCCCGTGTACCTGGCGCTGACGCATGCCCCGCGGGGCCGTACCGGTATCGTGCTGTTCCTCGGCCGCCCTTGATGGGCGTCCGCGTGACGCGAATGGACAGATTGAGCGTGCAATCCTGCCGCTTCGTCTGCGCACGGGACTTGCGTCCCCTCCACGGGTGATTCCTGCCACACCCACACCCTGGCGCCACGACCCGGCGGCGCGAACGGAGAGCGCTACATGAACCCACTGCTTCAATCCCGCCCCGACGGTGCGGTCGCCTGCGCCGAGGGCTGGGCCGTGCGTTTCCTCGCACCCGACCTGCTCGAGTACAGCCAGGGCCAGGCGGCCTGCCTGGTCAACGTCGGCAGCGCGGCCAGCGGCAGCGAGCGCCGCATCTACGCCAGCGAGTCGTCGTCCTCGCTGTTTCCCCAGCTGCGCGAACACCTCGAGTCCGCGCTGGCCCACTTCAAGGGACGGTACGTGGTGGTGTGAGCTCGGACGGCGCCGGCGGCGGCACCGGCGCGCGGGCGGCCGTGACCCACACGCGCAAGGCCATCGCCGCGTCGTCCACGCCGCGCTTGTCGAGCGCCGAGAAGAGCAGCACGCCGATGTCGGCGTCGTCGGTCGACAGGTCGGCCAGCGCCTCGGTGGCGGCCTGGACCGCCGCGTCGGCCTGTTTGCGCGACAGCTTGTCCGCCTTGGTCAGCAACACCAGCAAGCGGACTTCGCCGGTGCCCACGCGTGGCGCCACCCAGGCCAGCAACTGGCGATCGAGGTCGGTCAGGCCGATGCGCGGGTCGACCATCAACACCACCCCCGACAGACTGCGGCGCACCGCCAGGTAGTCGGCCATCACCTGCTGCCAGCGCAGCTTGGCCGCTCGCTCCACCGCCGCGTAGCCATAGCCCGGCAGGTCGGCGAAGTAGGCATCGGGTGCATCCTTGGGCCCGAGCGCGAACAGGTTGATGTGCTGGGTGCGCCCCGGCGTCTTGGAGGCGAAAGCCAGCCGCTTCTGCTGCGCCAGCATGTTGATGGCCGTCGACTTGCCCGCGTTGCTGCGGCCCACGAAGGCGATCTCTGGCAGCTCGTGGACGGGCAGCTGATCGAGTTGGCTGGCCGTGGTCAGGAAGCGCGCGGTGTGCGTCCAGGCCAGTGCGGATTTTGCTGCAGGGGTGATGTTCATCCGGCATTGTAAAATTCGCGGGTTTTGCGCCTGCCGCAACCTCCCAACCTTGCCCTGCACACACCCATGATGATGGCCACGATCCGCGCCAGCGCCCTTTGCCTGGTCGCCGCGCTCGCTGCACCTGCCCACGCCGCCACGCACGCGGCACCCGCTGCAACCAAGCCCGACATGGCCAAGGGCCAGACCCTTGCCACCGGGGTGTGCGCCGCATGCCACACCATCGACGGTGGCCGTGGCAGCCCCGCCAATCCCATCCTGATGGGACAACACCCCGAGTACCTGGTCAAACAGTTGCAGGAGTTCAAATCGGGCAAGCGCAACAACCCGATCATGAAGGGCTTCGCGAGCACGCTGAGCGACGACGACATGAAGAACGTCGCCGCGTTCTATGCCAGCAAGACTGCCAAGCCTGGGTTCGCGAAAGACAAGGCCACGGTGAAGCTCGGCGAGTCCATCTACCGTGGCGGGATAGTCGACAAGGCGGTACCCGCCTGCGCCGGCTGCCACAGCCCCAACGGCGCCGGTGTGCCCGTGCAATACCCGCGCCTGAGCGGCCAGCACGGCGACTACACCGAAGCGCAGCTGGTCGGATTCCGCAGCGGCTTGCGCGCCAACAGCGCGCAGATGACCTCGATCGCGCAGCGGATGAGCGACAGTGAGATCAAGGCCGTGGCCGACTACATCGCCGGCCTCAAGTGAGCCTCGCATGGACTTGAAGGTCAAGATCACCATCACGGACGAATTGAGCGACGAGGTCGTGATGTCGACGGGGCTGCTCGACCTCGCCAGCGGTGAGATCGGCCGCATCGAATACCAGGACCACGATGTCGCGACCGAGGGCCTGCCGTGGGACAGTGCCGACTACGAGTTCACGAGCGGCATGCTGTCGCACCAAGACAAAGACGTCGAGTTCCGCATCGACGTCAACAAGACCACCGGCCAGTACTCGGTCAGCGCCACCGAACTGCTCGAGATCAAGCTGCGCGCCGCGGCTCTCTTCGCGGGCATGAGCGGCAAGGATGTGCTGGGCAGCGTCGACGCGAAGTCGGGCAGTGTGCCGGGTGCGCACCTGCACTGACACCGGTGCCGACCAAGCAAAACGCCAACCGAAAGGTTGGCGTTTTGTTTTCCTGTTCTGAATCTGGTTGCGGGGGCAAGATTTGAACTTGCGACCTTTGGGTTATGAGCCCAACGAGCTACCAGGCTGCTCCACCCCGCGGGCGAATTCTAGCATCGTCAGCGTCTCTTTCTCAGAGAAGTAGGCAGCGACCTGCTCCGTCGACGTCGAGTCGCACGTCCCGCTCGACGCGGGCACGTGAAAACAAAAAAGGCCAGCGCACGCGCTGGCCTTTCTTTCAGATCGCGACCGATCTACTCGGCGTCGGTGCTCGGCTCTTCAGCCTGCACTTCCGGCCGGTCGACCAACTCGACGAAGGCCATCGGTGCGTTGTCACCCACGCGAAAACCCATCTTCAGGATCCGCGTGTAGCCGCCCGGCCGCGCGTTGTAACGCGGGCCCAGATCGTTGAACAGCTTGCTGACGACATCTCGGTCGCGCGTGCGGTCGAAGGCCAATCGGCGATTGGCCAACGTCGCGTTCTTGGCCAGCGTGATCAGCGGCTCGACCGCCATGCGCAGTTCCTTGGCCTTGGGCAGGGTGGTCTTGATCGCCTCGTGCGTGATCAGCGAGTTGCACATGTTGCGCAGCATCGCCTGGCGATGAGCGCTGGTGCGGTTGAGTTTTCTGAGTCCGTTGCGGTGGCGCATGTGCGTGTCCTTTGCTTGATTGTTCGCCCAGCCGTGTCAGGTACTGGGCGTTGCCACTCGACAGGCGATGCCTATCGCTTGTCCAGCCCCTGCGGGGGCCAGTTCTCCAGGCGCGCGCCCAGCGTGAGACCACGCGAGGCGAGCACTTCCTTGATTTCGTTGAGCGACTTGCGGCCCAGGTTCGGGGTCTTCAGCAACTCCGTCTCGGTACGCTGGATCAGGTCGCCGATGTAGTAGATGTTCTCGGCCTTCAGGCAGTTGGCCGAACGCACCGTCAGCTCGAGCTCGTCGACCGGACGCAGCAGGATCGGATCGAAGGTGCTCGTGGTGCGCTTCTGCTCTTCGAAGATGCCGCTGACTTCGCTGCCTTCGAGTTGCGCGAACACGGCAAGCTGTTCGACCAGGATCTTGGCCGACGAGCGGATCGCCTCTTCGGGGCTGATCGCACCGTTGGTTTCGATCTCCATCACCAGTTTGTCGAGGTCGGTGCGCTGTTCGACACGCGCGTTCTCCACCGCGTAGCTGAC
>JAABTC010000090.1 GCA_011390055.1 Burkholderiales bacterium
AGGATCGTGGTGCCGGTGATGGCGGGCGACTCGATGATGAAGCGCACGGCGCGCGCAATGTCGTCGGGCGTCGAGCTGCGGCCCAGCGGCGTCATCGTGTGTGCGGCGGCGAAGCCTTCGGCGCTCATCGCCGGGCCCGAGACCAGCGTCACGCCGGGCGCCACGCCGGCCACCCGCACCCGCGGCGCCAGGGCCTGGGCCAGCAGCGTGGTGGCCGCTTCGAGGGCCGCCTTCGACAGCGTGTACGACAGGTAGTCGGGGTTCGGGTTCCAGAGCTTCTGGTCGAGCAGGTTCACCACGCAACCGACCTCGGCGCAGCCGTCCAGATGGGCCGCCAGGGCCTGCGCCAGCACGATGGCTGGCGCGGTGTTGGCGCGCCAGTGGATGTCCATTGCGGCATAGCTGAACTGCGCTGCATCGTCGTAGGCGAAGTGCGAGGCGTTGTTGACCACCGCATCGATTCGGCCGAAGCGCGCCACCACGGCGGGCAGCAGGCTGCGGCAAGCAGCTTCGTCGGCGAGGTCGGCCGCGAAACACTCGGCGCGAACGCCGAGCGCGCGCACGTCCACGGCGGTGGCCTCGCATTCGGCGGCCGAGCTGCGGAAATGCAGCGCGACGTCGCGGCCGCTGCGCGCCAGCTCGAGCGCGATGGCGCGGCCCAGGCGGCGCGCGGCGCCGGTGACCAGGACGACGGGACGGGAGGAGGGCGAAAGCGAGGGCGAGGGCATTTCTACAATGCGCCATGACGCAAGACGGCAAGGGCGCGCAACAGGAGGGCAGTGTATCGGCGCCGCAAGCAGCGACATCGTCGCCGCTGCTGCGGCTGGTGCTGCGCGCGATCGCGTCGGCGGGCGGCTGGTTGCCGTTCGACCGCTACATGGCGCTCGTGCTCTACGCACCCGGCCTGGGCTACTACAGCCGCTCGGACCGCCAGTTCGGCACCTTCCCGTCGTCGGGCAGCGATTTCGTCACCGCGCCCGAGTTGAGCCCGCTGTTCGGCGCGCTGCTCGCGCGCCAGGTCGGCCAGGCCCTGCAGGCCACGAACACCGACTGCGTGTGGGAGTTCGGCGCCGGTTCGGGCGCACTGGCGGCGCAGTTGCTCGACGGGCTCGATGGGCTCGCAGAGACTGGGCAGCGGCAGACGCACTACACGATCGTCGAGTTGTCGGGCGCCTTGCAAGCCCGCCAGCGCGAGACGCTCGCACGCTTCGGCGACCGCGTGCGCTGGCTCGACGCCTTGCCCGAGTCGATGCGCGGCGTGGTGGTCGGCAACGAGCTGCTCGACGCGATGCCGGTGCAACTCCTGGCCTGGAACGGCCACGCCTGGCGCGAGCGCGGCGTGGTGCCTGCGCCCGAGCGCCCGGGCGGTTCTGGCGCGCTTCGGTTCGAAGACCGGCCCACGCCGTTGCGCCCACCGGTCGAAGCCGGCTTCGTGCCGGGCAGCGTGACGGAGATCCATCCACAGGCGCAGGCTTTCGTGCAGACCCTGGCCGAGCGGCTGGCATGCGGGGCGGCGTTCTTCATCGACTACGGTTTCCCCGAGCGCGAGTACTACCTGCCCGAGCGCGTCGGCGGCACCTTGATGTGCCACCGTGCGCACCGCGCCGACACCGATCCGCTGGCCGACCCGGGGCTGAAGGACATCACTGCCCACGTCGATTTCAGCGGCATCGCGCTGGCGGCCCAGGACGCTGGCTTCGAGGTGCTGGGCTACACCTCGCAGGCGCGCTTTTTCTTCAACTGCGGTCTGGCAACGGCAATGGAAGCGGCCCAGCAGCGCGGGGACTGGCCCGCCGTGGCGGCGGCCCAGAAACTCGTCGCCGAGCACGAGATGGGCGAGCTGTTCAAGGTCATCGGCCTGGTCAAGGGCGCCCCGGCGTTCGACGCCATCGGCTTCCGGTCCGGCGACCGCAGCCACCGGCTTTGACCTCGTGATGCGCTGGTTGCTCGTCTTCGTCGTCGCGTTCGTGCTGTTCAACGGCCTGGCCGGCTGGTTGCGCAAGGTCGGACTCGGCCGCTTGCCCGGCGACTTCGCCTTCCGCTTCCGTGGCCGCGAGATCTTCGTGCCGCTGGCCAGCAGCGTGCTGCTGAGCCTGATCGCCGCCGGCGTTTCGACCCTGCTCTAGCCGGAAATCGTCCAGCGGTGCTGGCACTTGCTGCAGCACACGGCGGTCCGGTCTTCCTGCTGCCGCTCGGCACCCGTGTCGTTGGCCAGTTTGAAGCGCCCGTAGGCCTTGCAGCTCGGGCAGTCGGCCTGGTGCGCGGTGGCTTCGGCGTGCATCAGCAAAGCCAGGTAACGGCGCAGCGCCCACAGGCCGATGACCGCACACAACAGAATCGCCACCAGGTCGGTCAACTGGTCGCTCATCGAGCGGAAACGTCCCAGCGCCTCGAACGCCGCGAACAGACCGATGACGCAGAAGAACGTCAGCACCAGATGGGCATGGCTGTTGAGCAGTTCGCGCTCATACCACTTGCGAAACCCGTGTTTGCGGATGCCGTCAGCCAACTTCATGATCGCACCTCGTTCCGGGGATCGCCGTGATGCACGCATCGTTGCACAAAGCGGGCCAGAACGCTGCGCCGCGACACCTCGCGTCGGCGCAAGCGGCTTCCTACAAGGCCGCGGCCAGCGCCCCTTCGCGCGCCTGTTGCAAGGCCTGGCCGACCGCCGGGCCGCTCAACCCGCGCGCCAGGGCGGCCTGGCTGACCGCAGCGGCATCGACGCCACGCACCGTGTGAAGAGCCTGCGCGAGCCGGGCCCGCGGCGGGTAGGGCGCGTCTTGCAGGCCGGCACGGCCGCGCGCGTCGCACTCGCACGCCAGCAGGGCCTGCGCGAAGCGCTCGGGCCGCCGCAGCGCATCGCAGCGCTGCAGCAGGCGCAGCACCGCGGCAGCGTTCAGGCTCTCGCTGCGGTGTATGTTGCCGTGCTCGCGCGCCACCACGCTGCCGAGCTCGCGGCAGTCGCCCGGCACGCGCAAGCGTTCGGCCAGGCGATCGGCCAGCCGCGCACCGCGCGCCTCGTGGGCGATGTGGCGCGGCCACTCGGCAGGCGGCGTGCTGCCCTTGCCAAGGTCGTGCACCAGGCAGGCCCAGCGCACCGGCAGCGGCGCCTGCAGGCGCGCAGCCAGGTCGAGCACCATCATCAGGTGCACGCCGGTGTCGACCTCCGGATGGTGCTCGGCCGGCTGCGGCACGCCCCACAGGCGGTCGACTTCGGGCAGCACGCGCGCCAGCGCGCCGCAGTCGCGCAGCACGTCGAAGAAGCGGCTGGGCCGCGCTTCCATCAGCCCGCGCGCCAACTCCTGCCACACCCGCTCGGCCACCAGCGCGTCGGCCTCGCCGGCATCGACCATCTGCCGGCACAGCGCCGTGGTTTCCGGCGCGACGACAAAGTGCGGCCAGCGTGCCGCGAAGCGCGCCAGGCGCAGGATGCGCACCGGGTCCTCGGCAAAGGCCGCCGAGACGTGGCGCAGCACGCCGGCTTGCAGGTCGTGCTGGCCGCCGAACGGGTCGACCAGCGGGGCCTGCGGATCGTCGGCCGGCTGGGCGATGGCATTGATCGTCAGGTCGCGGCGCGCCAGGTCGTCCTCGAGCGTGACCGATGGATCGGCCTGCACGGTGAAACCGCGGTAGCCCGGTGCCAACTTGCGTTCGGTGCGCGCCAGCGCGTACTCGTCGTGGGTCTGCGGGTGCAGGAAGACCGGAAAGTCGCGCCCGACCGGGGTGTAGCCCTGCGCCAGCATGGCGTCGACGCTGGCCCCGACCACCAGCCAGTCGTGGTCGTTGACCGGCAGGCCGAGCAAGCGGTCGCGCACCGACCCGCCGACGCGGTAGACCTTCAATGGCGTGCAGCGCGCAGGGTGTCGAGGAAGGCGCGGCCATTGCGCCGGGCCAGGTAGCCGGGTGCCACTTCGCGCAACGAGGCCGCCTCGATGCCCAGGCTGCGCAGGTCCGGCAAGCGGCCGCTGGCCACGTTCGGGACCTCCAGCGAGCGCAGGTTGTCGCGCGACATCAGCGGCTCGCCGGGCAGGCATTCGAGCACCCGGGCCTGCAAGCGGCCCAGGGCTGCCGGCAGGGGCAGCACCGGCCGCGGATGGCCGGCCCAGCGCCCGGCCAGGCGCACCAGGTCGGCCAGGGTGTGGACCTCGGGCCCGGCGCACTCGTAGACCTGCCCGATGCATTCGCGCCGGCGCAGGCAGCGCACGATGGCTTCGGCCACGTCGTCGACCCACACCGGCTGCAGCCGGGCCTCGCCACCGGCCAGCGGCATCACGGGGGCCAGGCGTTGCAGGCTGGCGAAGAGGTTGAGGAAGCGATCCTCGGCGCCGAAGATCACCGAGGGCCGCAGCACGCTGAGCTCGAGCGGCGCCGCGCGCAGCAGCGCTTCGCCGGCGCTCTTGCTGCGCAGGTAGTCCGAAGGCATGGCCGACGGGTCGTCGCCCGGCTCCCCGATGCCCAGGGCGCTGACATGCACCGCGCGCCGGACGCCCACCGCGGCGCAGGCCGCGGCCAGCCGCCGGGGCAACTCGACATGCACGCGCTCGAACGTGGCCGCGCTGCCATGCAGCACCGCCACCAGGTGCACCACGGCGTCGCAGCCGCGCAGCACGTCGGCCAGCGCCGCATCGTCGTGCACGTCGGCCACGCGCAACTCGACCGTCGGCAGGGCGCGCAGGGTCGCACCGTGCTGGGCGCGCCGCGTCGGCACCACGACGGCGGTTTCCGGCATGTGCCGCGCGAGCCGTTCGCACAGGGCGCGGCCGACGAAGCCGGTGCCGCCCAGGATCGCGATGCGCTTCATGGTGCAGCCTTGGCGAGGGTCGATGGTTTCGTGCGGTTCATCCCGTAACCTCCGTGCTTTGCACTGCGGTATTCGCCTTGGGGACGGCCCAGCGGCTCATTAGGCAACCTCCGCGCTAAGCGCTGCGGTATTCGCCTTGGGAGCGGCCCAGCGGCTCATGGCAGCTCCGTGTTGGACGGCGCCGAGGTGCCGGCGCGCGGCCCGATCCATTTGCCCAGTCGCGCCTTGAGCGATGGCAGCAGCGCATGCACGATGCGCAGCGGCGGCGCGCCCGCGGGTGCCACGCTGGCGAGCGTGACGGCCGTACCGGTGAGAGCGGGCGATGTCGCCAGGGCGGTCCGCGCAGCTTCGGGCGGCAACGCGGCGGCCGAAGACGAGGCTGCCGCCGTGCCCTCCGGCGTCGTCACCGTCACCATCGGTGCCACGAGGGCCGAAGGCGGCGGAACGGCTGCCTGGCTACGCCCGGCCAGCAACGCGGCATAGACGGTGGCATTCGACAGCACCTTCTTGACGTAGTCGCGTGTTTCGCTGAAGGGGATGTTCTCGGCCCAGATCGCCGGCTCGAGCACCGCGCCCTCGCGCCAACGCCGGGGACGGCTCGGCCCGGCGTTGTAGGCCGCCGCGGCCAGCACCTGCGAGCCGTCGAAGTCGTCGAGCACGAGCTTGAGGTAGCCGGTGCCGATGCGCAGGTTGGTGTCGCGGTCGGTGATCATCTCGGCGGTGTAGGGCAGCCCGATCTTCTTGGCCGTCCAGCGTGCGGTGGCCGGCATGACCTGCATCAGCCCGGAGGCACCGACGTGCGAGCGGGCGTCGATGAGGAAGCGCGACTCCTGGCGGATCAGGCCGTAGACGTAGGCGGGGTCCAGACCGATCTCGCCGGCCTTGGCCACCACGTCGGCGCGAAACGGCATCGGGTAGCGCTGGGCCAGGTCGATCTCGTTCCTGGTGCGGTCGCTGGTGTTGATGCAGCGGTCCCAGATCTCGCGTTCGCAGGCCCGGGCCGCGGCGGCGAGCAGCGCGCGGTCGTTCATGCCGCGCAGGCTGAAGTTCCATTCGCGCACGCCTTCGTTGCGCAGGCCCAGCGAGATCAGCTGCAGCGCGCGGTTCAAGCCTGCATGCTGCGCGGCAGCTTCGCGCTCTTCCAGGCGCAGCGGCTGCGGCAGCGGCGGCAACGGCACCGGCTGGCCAAGGTCCTCTGCGGCCAGTTTGCCGTAGAAGTGCAGCTCGCCGGCCAGTTGCTGCAGCGCGGCCAGCGCCTGCGTCATGGGCCGGTCGCCGGCGGCGCCCGCGGCCGCGGTTTCGCGCATCGCCCGTGCGCGCCAGTAGCGCCAGGCCGGCTCGCGCTGCTCGGCCTCGCTCATGTGGGCGATGGCCCGCTGCACCATGTGCCAGCGCTCCCCGCCAGTGCTGCTGCGCAAGGCGGCGCGCACGTTCCAGCCCAGCACCTCGTCGCTCCAGGCGGGAGTGAGACCGGCGCGTTCGGCTTCGCTCCAGGCCACGCCGAAGTGGCCCAGCGCCTCGGGGGCCAGGCGCAGTGCTGCTTGCCGGCCCACCTGCGACCAGGCCCAGGCCACCAGATCCTTGGGCAGACGCTGTTGCCAGCGTTCGCGCAACTGTGCAGCGGCCATGTCGGGCTCGGTTGCCGCCATCCGGGCCAGCGCCACCGCCGCGATCTCGCTGGCTGCGCGCGTGCCGACGGTGGCGCCGGCGTTCAGGTACAGGGCCGGGCTGTCGAAGGCCTGCGCCAGCTGGCGTTCGAAGCTCGGCGCGGCCAGGGCCAGTGCGGCGCGCGCCATCCGCGGCTTGTTGGTTTCGGCCGCCAGACGCACCTTGGGCCAGACCTGGTCGGCGCCGAACAGCTTCGCATCGACCAGCGCCGTGGCCAACTGGTGGCACCCGTCGTCCTGGTCACGCTGCGCCATCCAGGCGTCGAAGGCCCGGGCCTCGAAGCCCGCGGGGGGCGGCTTTGCAGCCTCGCGGGCCGCCAGGTGTTCGGTGAGCAGGGCGTAGCAGGTGACCTCGCGGTCGTCGTTCATCCGAAAGCGCGGGAACTCGCGCGCCACGTTGGCCCAGTCGCGGCGCTTGCCGAGCTCGAGCAGCCAGTCGTTGCGCAGCCGGTCCTCGACGTAGCTGCCGCTCCAGCGGATGTAGAAGGCCTCGAGCTCGGGCTGTTGCGCCTGGGCCAGGCGGGCGCCGAGCTCCCAGTAGTCGACCCAGGCGGCGAGCGGGTGCCGCTCGGCCACGGCACGGTCGCGCAGCTGCAGCAGTCGG
>JAABTC010000091.1 GCA_011390055.1 Burkholderiales bacterium
GCACCGAACAGCCGCAGCCAGGCCGGCTGATACTGCGGCAGTACCGTGGTTTCCGGTTCAATCAGTTGCGCCGCGCGGCGGCCGCTTTCAACCGCGGCCTCGATACTCCAGACATCGGCCGCGGTTCGGGTGTGGGCGCCGGCGAGCAACAGATTCGCCACCGGGGTCGCCTGCGTCGGTTGCCACTGCAGGTTGCCGGTGGCATTGACCCACTTCGGCTGGCGCGAGCGGATGCCGTCGGCTGAAAACGTCCATTCGTGCCAGACCTCGAAGCGCAGGATCTCGAACGAGTCCAGTGACCGACCGCCATTGGCCTCGCGGATCAAGCCATCGAGCGAACCGCAACGCAGCAGCTGCGCCTTCACCTCGGCGATGAATTGTTCTTCGCTGCAACGCTCCACCGGCAGTCCGAACAAGCGGCCGGGAATGCTGGCCACGCACGAGGTTCCGGTCCACAACGAGGCAACGTCCTCGCCCAGCGCCACACCCGGCGCCCAGACCTGTTCTTCCGCGAAAATGGTCAGGTCGAATTCGGAATCGGCCAGCACCAGCGCGCAACGCTCGCGTGGCCAGAGCAGGCGTTCGGCAAAGGCGATCCGGAATGAAACCTGGACGTGCGGGCCTTGCTTGGTCAAGGGTTTGAACAGGCGCAGTTGCTCGAGCTGTTCCAATGCTGGCGTGCGGGCGAGGATCTCGGCCGCGGCAAACGGATGGGTCGCCAGCACATGCACCTCGGCCTCGACTTTGGTGCCGGAGTCCAGGTGCGCGCCGGTGATGCGCTCGCCGTCAAAATCGAGGCGCTGCAAGGTTTCCTGCCAGTGGAAGTGCACGCCGCTGGCCTGCAGATGTCGCAACCAGTGCTTGAACCAATATTCGCTGCTGGGGCCGCGCAGGAGCAGCCACCCGGTGCCCGCACCTTGTTGCCACGCAGGGCCCTCGCTATCGGCGGCATGGTCGTGGGCGGGCCGACAGAACAATTGCTTGCGAAAGAAATGACCGGCGTGATGCAAGGACACCCGGGTCCAGTCCGAGCCGATCCACGGACCGAAGCAGGCCACCCAGGTCGACCACGCGGTTGCGCTCAACACGGGCCGCCACTGCGCGGCCGCATTCACGGCCGAATAGTGCTGCGTGCTGCGCCGGTTCGCGGTCCAGACCTTCAGCATCAACCAACTCCAGCGCAACCGGTCGAGCCGCGTCATGCGGAACATCTTGCCTACCTGCACCGTCCTGCCACCGGTGTCGTTGAATGCGGCCTGGCCTTGATCGGGACCGACGCCGAAAGCAATCGGTCGCGACAGGGCGCGCTCGTAAACGCTGCCGGTCGCATCGAATGGAATCTGCCGCAGCAGGTCGAACAGGTTGTGGTACCACGGGCCCATGCCATGCCAGGAATATTCGGAAGGCATGTTGTGGTCGCCGGCGACCCGCGCGCTGCGAAAAAATCCACCGGCATCGGCATTGGTCTCGTACACCGACACCTGCCAGCCGCGCTTGGCGAACTCGTGCGCGGCACTCAGGCCGGCGATACCGGCGCCATAAATGGCAACCGTCTTGTCCACCTAGCGTTCGACCTCGACCATCACTTCATTCCGGCGCATGAACCACAAGGTCCACGGCGGGTTGTACTGGGCCAGCGATACCGAACCGAGGGCGCGCAGCCGATGCGACGTTACCTGCGCCAACAATTCGTTCGACTTCGTCTCGACATCGCCGGGCTGCGCCAGGCCGGAAAAGCGCAGGACGGCGAAGCGGGCGGGTTCGATGTTGCGCAGTTGGACCCGGGCATCGTTGGGCACCGGTAGCGTTTGCAACGTATAGGCGCTAGGCATGGTGAAGCGCACGACCCAGGCGCCGGTGCTTGCTTGCGTCTGCGCGACCGGCGCCGTCATCGCGATCTTTTCGCTGGCCGCTTGCTGCGCTACGGGCGCGGTCATGGCGATGCTCTGCCGCCGCTTGTTGCCGCCGAAGATGTACCCGGCGAGCAAACGAAACCCCGCGTTCGCGGCTTCCTTCTGGTCGCCGGTGACAGTGACCTCGGCGACCACGACAGCCGGATAGTCTCGCAGTTCGAAGTTGCCCTCGCGCAGTACTTGTTTGAACGCCGGTTCTTCAACCGCCATTGCGGTGCCCGCCACTGTCGCGACGAGCATCGCCGTGGCCAGCAGCCATCGTTTTGTCGCCATCGAAGTGCCCCGTGGTTGTCATCGTTCGATTTCGGAATGACCGATGCCAGCTTGGCAGGTGCGGCTGAACGCACGTGATACGTGGGCGGGCATAGGTCGGCAGGTCGCTACATGGGTCGCAAGCGCCGATTGAAAGCGTAACTGCAAAGCTCAGCGCGGCATCGCCGCTACATACGCCGCCAGCTCCGCACCGCTCGCGGCGATAAATGCAAGTTGAACGATGGTTCGGGCACTTCGGCCGATTCAGCCTGCATGGTCCCGCGGCGGTGGTACTTTGCGCGCAACCCCACGCGGAGTTGCCGCCATGTCGCGCCCGTCCAAGTTAATCCTCGCGCTCGTCGCGCTCGCGGGCCTGTGCCTTAGCTCCGGCGCTTCCGCGCAGCGCAACTCCGACCCGTCCGGTCGCGTGGCCCGCATCAGCGACATGCGAGGCTCCTTGAGCTACTCACCGTCGGGTGATGGCGACTGGTACGACGCCCACCGCAATCGCCCGATCCTGCGCGGCGACGCCTTGTGGTCGGACCGCGGCGCGCGCGCCGAGGTGCAGGCCGGCAGCGTGTGGCTGCGCATGGATGGTGAAACCAGCGTGGAGTTCCTCGAGCTCAACGATCGGATGCTGCAGGTCGAAGTCGCGGAAGGCACGATCAACGTGCGCGTCCGCCGCATGTTCCCCGGCCAGCGCGTGGAGATCGACACGCCCAACCTGGCGCTGGTCATCGACCGGCCCGGCAACTTCCGCATCGACGTCGATGGCGACGGCAACACCACCACGATCGAGACGCGCGAAGGCATCGCCATGGTCTACGGCACGGGCGGCCGCTTTCCGGTGCGCCGGGGCGACGTGATCGTGTTCTACGGCCAGGACATCCGCGACTACGAGATGTACGCCTTCCCGTCGCAGGACAACTTCGACCGCTACGTGCGCCTGCGCGACCAGCGCATCGACCGCTCGGTGGCTTTGCGCTACCTCGGCGACGACCTGGTCGGTTTCGCCGACCTCGACGACAACGGCCGCTGGTCGCGTTATCCCGGCTACGGCAACGTCTGGTTTCCGACCAACGTGTACGCCGGCTGGGCGCCGTACCAGGATGGCGAGTGGATCTGGCAGGAGCCGTGGGGCTGGACTTGGGTCGACGACGAGGCCTGGGCCTTTGCACCCTCGCACTACGGCCGCTGGGCGTGGATCGACGGACGCTGGGGCTGGCTGCCCGGTTCGCGCAACACGCGCTCGATCTACGCGCCGGCGCTGGTTGCCTTCATCGAAGACGTCGGCGGTTCGATCGGCTGGTTCCCGCTCGGCCCGGGCGACATCTATTACCCGACCTACTCGGTGAGCTCGCGCTATTTCAGCTCGGTGAACTCGGCCAACACGCCGCTCGCCGCCGCCAACCTGCAACGCGCCTACACGAGCTACGGTCGCGCCAATTCCGTGCCGCTGCCGCAAATGCAAGGCCCGGCGACAGCCCAGGCGCAGGTGCAGGCGGCCGCGCCGATGCAAGGCGGCTATCGCAATCGAATGGCGCCCGGCGCGGTGACCGTGGTGCCCAAGGACGTGTTCACTAACTCGCGCCCGGTGCGCGAAGCAGCGCAGCGCGGCCGTGAGCGCGAATTCATAGGCCGCGGCGAACTGCGGCGCAGCCTGGCCGCGCGCCCGGAGGCGGCGGCGATCGGCGCCGACGCGCCGCGCGCCCGCGTGCGTCCGCCGCGCGACGTCGAGGACCAGCAGGTGTTCGCGCGCAATGCCCCGCCGGCGCAGCAGGCCACGCCGGCACCCTCGGTCGCGGCCGAGGCGGCGGCGCCCGCCGTGCGCGAGCGCCCGCGTCGGATGCGCATGCTGGGAGAACAGACCGTGGGCGCCGATGTACGGGCAACGACCGCACCGCAGCCCGCCGAAGCGGCGGCGCCCGCTGCGGCCCCGGCCGCTGGCGCTGCGCCGGCGGCCGCTGCGCCCGCCGGCCAGTTGCGGCCGCTCGATCGCGAAGCGCTGCCGCGTTCGCGTCGCGAGCGTCGCTTCGAAGAGCCACGCGGGCAGCCGACGCCGGTGTCGGTGCCTGCGCCTGCCGAGACACCCGCACCGGCGGCCGTCGAGCCTGCGCGACAGGACGAGGCGCGCCAGGAAGAAGCGCGACAGGCCGAACAGGCCCGGGCCGCCGCGGAGACGGCGCGCGAGGAACGCCGCCAGGCGATGGAAGCACAACGCAAGGCCGCCGCCGAACAGGAGCAGGCCGCGCGCGCCGAGGCGGAGGCGCAACGGCAGCGCGAGCAAGCGCGCGCCCAAGCGGACGCGCAGCAGCAGCGCGAGGCCGCGCAGGCCGAGGCCAAGGCCGACGAGGAGCGCGGGCAGGCGCGACGCGCCGAGCAGGAGGCGCAGCGCCAGCAGCGTGAAGCCGAGCGCGCCCAGCGCGAGGCGCAGAAGCAGCAGGCTGAAGCGACCCAAGCCGCCGACGCGACGCCGACCACGGCCGCGCCGAAGGCCGATGCAGCGGCGACCGACGACGCCAGCGCGGACGCCGCCGAGACCGGGCGGCCCAACGCGCGCCGGTGCTACAGCGCCGAGCGAATCGAGGAAATGCGCAAGGGCGGCGTGCCGGAACAGCGAATCGCGAAACTGACGCTGTGCCCGCCGGAGCCGGCGCCGACGGCAGAGCCGTCACCGACGCAGCAATAGCTCGTCGCATTTGAAGCACACGCCCCGGCGAGCCGGGGCGATCTGTTCGAAAATACGTCGGCGCCAAGAACTCGACGATTACCTGCACGACTAAGGAAGGGCGAGCGGACGCGAAGGTCGGAGCCGGCGTGGGTTATGCTGAAGTCCACGATCACGCTACGGTGACCAGCATGTCCAGCGGGGAGGACGAGTCGGGCGTACAACGTCGCTTGCGCGTTTTCCTCAGCTATTCCCGCGCCGATCGCGAAAGCGCGCGGGTGGTGGCAGATGCGCTGGAACAGTCGGGGCTCGAGGTCTGGTGGGACGCACAGATCGAAGGCGGCGCCGCGTTTGCCAAGGCGATCGAGACGGCGCTGCATGCGAGCGACGCGGTCGTGGTCCTGTGGTCGTCGCACTCGCTGGAATCGGACTGGGTGCGGGACGAAGCAGCCCAGGGGCGCGACCAGAAAAAGCTCGTGCCGGTGTCGCTCGACGGAAGCGATCCGCCCTTGGGGTTCCGCCAGTACCAGTCAATACCCGTGCAGATCAGCCGTGGTCGGCTCGCCGACGACTCGCTGCAGGCGGTGCTGCGTGCGGTGATGCCGCTCGCGGGTCGCGACCCTGTGCCCGTCGCAAAGCCTGCGCCCGCAGGCACGGACGCCGGCCGCCGACGGCTGCTGCTGGCCGGAGCCGGGGCCGTCGTGGTGGTGGCGGGGGCCGGGGCGATTGGTTGGCGGCGGGGATGGTTCGGCCCGGCCGCGCCGACCGGCGGGGATCGCAGCGTCGCGGTGATGCCCTTCGAAAACCTGAGCGGCGATCCGCGCAAGTCCTATTTTTCGGAAGGCCTCTCGGAAGAGCTGCGCGCCACGCTCGCGCGCAACCAGCGCCTGAAGGTGATGGCGAAGACCTCGTCGAGCTTGTTCCGCAAGAGCGACGAAGGCCCGGTGCAGATCGCCGCACAGCTGGGCGTCGCCTTCCTGCTGCATGGCAGCGTGCGCTGGGCGGGCAACGACGTCCGGGTGGCGGTCAACCTGGTGGACGGCGGCAGCGGCTTCACGCGTTGGGGGCACACCTTCGAGCGACCGATCGACGATGTTTTCGCGGTGCAGGAGGAAATCGCCAACACGGTCGCGGCGGCCATGGCCGCGGAGGTCGCCTCCCCGGCGACACCCGAGGCCCAGCGCGCGGCGTCTGGTGGAACGGTGGACGTCGTCGCGTTCGACACCTACCTTCGCGGCCGCGCCGTGTACGAGAACGGTGACGACGAGGCGTCCGAGCGCCGCGCGCTGAATCTGTTCGACGAGGCGATCGCACGCGACCCCGGGTACGCCGCAGCGTACGCAGCGCGCGCCGCCACGCTGACGACCTTGGCCAACCACTACGCCGACGTCGACAAGCACGGCGCCATGTACGACCAGGCCATCGCCGCGGCGCGACGCGCGGTGGCCCTGGCTCCTGCCTATGCCGGGGGACATTCGATGCTCGGCTTCGTGCTCTTCCAGGGCCGCCTGGATGCGCACGCGGCGCGCGTGCCTTTCGAGCAATCCAACCGGCTGGGCCAAGGCGATGCCAGCGTGCAGGCGCGCTGGGCGCAGTACTGCGCGCGGATCGGACGGGCACGCGAGGCGTCCGAGGCGATCGAACGCGCGGTGTCGCGGGATCGCCTCAACGCGCTGATCCATCGTGCCGCCGGGACCATCGCCTACGCCGCGCGACGCTTCGAAGACTCACTGCCACCGCTGCGCAAGGCCCTGCAAATGAACCCGCAAATGTCGCGCGCGCATGCCCACATCGGCGACGCGCTGGTGAACCTGGGCAAGCTCGACGATGCCCGCGCCGCCTACGCGCAGGAGCCGGGCGCCGACTTTCGGCTGGCCGGGTTGGCGATCGCAGAACACCGCGCAGGTAATGCCGCGGCGGCGACTGCCGCAATGCAACGACTCGTCACCGAGCGCGGCGACGCCGTGCTCTACCAACAGGGGCAAGTGCTTGCGCAGTGGGGCGAGCGCGAGACCGCCATTGCGCGGCTCCAGGCCGCACGCAAGGCCGGCGATTCGGGGCTGATCTATGCCCGCAACGACCCGTTCCTAGATCCCTTGCGCCAGGACGCCCGGATGAACGCCTTGCTAAACTCGCTCGGCTTCGACGTCTGAGCAAGAGGCGGATGCGGGGCCGATCCCCGCATTGTCGG
>JAABTC010000092.1 GCA_011390055.1 Burkholderiales bacterium
CGGCCGAGGCCTGCCGGCTGTTGACCACCACCTGGGCACCGGCCTGCGCCAGGCCCAGCGCCAGCGCGTAGCCGATGCCGCGGGTTGAACCGGTGACCAGGGCGGTGCGGCCGTGGAGGTCGAAGAGTGCAGGGCTGGTGACGGCGTTCATGCTCGAAATGTATCGGACGGTGCAGGGGCTTGCGCACCCGCCGCGGCGCTGCGACATTGCGCACACCCCTCGAGCCGCAGACGCCCATGTTGCCGCCGACCCTCGCCGTGCAGTCCCGGCTCGCCGAAAGGGCGCCGCTGCTGGCGGTGCACCTGCCCGGCGGCCAGCGCCTGGGCGCGGTCGACGCCAAGGTCCGGCTCACGTTGCACGCATGGTCGGTGTTGCCGCACCTCGCTGCGGGCCGTGTCGGTGCGCTGGCGATGGACCATGTCGAGGGCCTGCTCGACATCGAGGGCGCGGTGCGCGACGTGGTCGAGGCGGCCGCCAACCTGGTCGACGCCGACCCCACCGCGCCGGCGGCCAACCGGGTGCGGCGCTGGTGGGACGGCCTGCACCACGACGGGCGCTCGCGCGTGCGCCACACGCTGGAGGCCGACGCGCGGCAGATCGAGTTCCATTACGACGTCTCGGACGACTTCTATGCGTTGTGGCTGGATGCGCGGCGCATCTACTCGTGCGCCTACTGGCGCCCGGGCGTGCGCAGCCTCGACGCGGCGCAGGAAGCCAAGCTCGAGCACCTTTGCCGCAAGCTGATGCTGGCGCCCGGGCAGCGCCTGCTCGACGTGGGCGCGGGCTGGGGCGGGTTGCTGCTGTGGGCGGCCGAACACCACGGGGTCGACGCCACCGGCATCACGCTCTCGCGCCATCAGCAGGCGCATGTGCAGCGCCTGATCGACGAGCGCGGCCTCGGCCGCCGGGTGCGCATGCTGCGCCTCGATTACCGGGCCCTGCCCGAGGACCAGCCCTACGACCGCATCGCCTCGATCGGCATGTTCGAGCATGTCGGGCGCGCGCAGCTGCCGGCGTACTTCGGCAAGCTGCACCGGCTGCTGGCCCCCGGCGGGCTGCTGATGAACCACGGCATCACCGCGGGCGGCACCCGCAACACGCAGCTCGGCGCCGGCATCGGGGATTTCGTCGAGCGCTACATCTTCCCGGGCGGCGAGCTGATGCATGCCTCGCACGTGATGGGGGTGATGGCCGAGGCGGGCTGGGAAACGCTCGACGTCGAATGCCTGCGGCCGCACTACGCGCGCACGCTGTGGGCCTGGTCCGATGCACTCGAGGCCCGGCGAGACGAGGCGCGGGCCCTCAGCTCAGAACGCGTGCTGCGCGCCTACCGCCTCTACCTGGCCGGCAGTGCGGTCGCCTTCGAGCGCGGCTGGATGTCGCTGCACCAGATGCTTGCGTCCCGGCCCAACGGGCGGGTGGAAGGCGGCGCGATGCGCGGCGCGCAGTCGGTGTACCCGTTCACGCGCGATCATGTCCACCGGGAGATGGCCACGTTCTGAGCAGCGCGCCTAGAGGGGCTGCACGCCTCTTGGTCACGTCCTTCGCATAGAGTGAAGGTGTGAACAACCCCGACCCTGGCGCCGCCGTCGCCCCACCTCTGCAGGCCGCGCTGGCCGTTCAGCGCCGTGCCTACCTGGCCCAACCCGTCCCGAGCCGTGCCGAGCGCGTGCAGGACCTGCGTGCGCTCGAGCGCCTGGTGCGCGAGAACCGCGCGGCAATCTGCGATGCGATCAGCGCCGACTACGGCCACCGTTCGCGCCACGAGACCGAACTGACCGAGGTCTTCTCGGTCCTCGATGGCATCGACCATGCCGTGGCCCATCTGGGCGGCTGGATGCGGCCGCAGCGCCGGCCGATCGACCGCGTCACGTTCGGGCTGGCGCGCAACCGTGTGATGCCCCAGCCGCTCGGCGTGGTGGGCATCATCGTGCCGTGGAACTTCCCGCTCAACCTGAGCCTGTTCCCGTTGATCTGCGTGTTCGCCGCCGGCAACCGCGCGATGGTCAAGCTGAGCGAGAACTCGCGCCATCTGGCGGCGCTGCTGATCGAAAAGCTCCCGACTTACTTTCCGCCGGACAAGTTGCAGATCTTCGACGAGACCGGCGGTGTCGGCATCGCGTTCTCGCAGCTGCCGTTCGATCACCTGCTGTTCACCGGCTCAGGCGCCACCGGGCGTGCGGTGATGGCGGCCGCGGCGCAGAACCTGTGCCCGGTGACGCTCGAACTGGGCGGCAAGGCGCCCGCGCTGGTGTGCGACGACTTTCCGCTCGAAACTGCCGCCGAGCGCATCCTGCACGTGAAGTACCTCAACGCCGGGCAAATCTGCACCTCGGTCGATCATGTCTGGGTGCCGCGCGCCAAGGTCGACGACTTCGTTGTACTGGCGCGGCGCATCGTGCCGGCGCGCTACCCGAGCCTGGCTTCGCCCGACCTCACCTCGGTGATCGACGCGCGTGCCTACGAGCGGCTGGTCGGCGTGCTCGACGACGCGCGCGTGCGCGGCGCCACCGTGATCCCGCTGCTGCCCGGCGAGGCGTTCGACCGTGTGCGCCACCGCATCGCGCCGCACCTGGTGTTGAACGCGCCACCCGACAGCCTGCTGATGCAGCACGAGATCTTCGGCCCGATCCTGCCGGTGCTCGGCTACGACACGCTCGACGAGGTGGTGCAATCGATCCAGGCCGGCCCGCGGCCGCTCGCGTTCTACCCGTTCAGCCACGACCGCAAAACGCTCGACATGCTGCTGGAGCGTGTGATGTCGGGGGGCGTGACGGTGAACGATGCGCTGTGGCACGTGGGCCAGCACGACCTGCCGTTCGGCGGGGTCGGTGCGTCGGGCATGGGCCATTACCACGGCCGCGAAGGCTTCGAGACCTTTTCGAAGATGCGTCCGGTGTTCCACCAGTCGCGCCTGTCGGCACTGAAGTTGCTCGCGCCGCCTTACGGGCGGTTTGCCGACCGGATGATCGCCTGGCTCACGCGCTGAGCCAGCGCGCGGCTCAATGCCGGCGGCCGTGCTCGAAGAAGAAGCGCAGCATCTCGGCCGTTGCGTCGGGGCCCGACGGGTCGGTGTAGCTTCCGCTGCGTGTGCCGCCGGACCAGGCGTGCGCACTGCCATGCACCACCCAGTGTTCGGCCAGCACGCTGCCGTCGTCGGCGCGGTGCACCCGCTGCGTGCTGGCGCGCCGCCCGCGGCTTTGCACACGCTCGCTGCTGGCGGCATCGCCGAGCGCGCCCGCGGCTGCGATCACGTGTTCGCCGTTGGAGGGGTGCACGGTGCCATCGGCGTCGCCATGGAAGACGATCGTCGGCACACCGCCGCGGCCGCTCGTGCCGCCGCTGCCGGCACCGCCCTGTCGCATCGCACTCAAGGCGCCCGGCAGGTCGCGCGCCGACCCGGCGGCCAAACCCGAGTGCACACCGACGGCCGCGAACAGATCGGGGTGGGTGTCCGCCAGGATCGCCGCCATTGCGCCGCCCGCGGAAAGCCCTGCGACGTACACCCGCGCCGGGTCGACCGCGTGTTCGGCCAACACCGCCTTGAGCATGGCAGCGAGAAGCGCGGGTTCGCCGCGCTCGCGTTGCTGGTGGCTGTGCTTGAACCAGTTCCAGCAACGTTGCGGGTTGGCCTGGGCCGACTGCTCGGGGTACAGCACGTAGAACCCTCGCTCCTGTGCGGCCAGGCTCATGCCGGTACCCGCTGCGAAATCGTCGGCGGTCTGCGTGCAGCCGTGCAACATCATCACCAGCGGCAGCGCTGCGCTGCCGGCTTGCGGCGGGATGTACAGGCGGTAGTCGCGGCTGCCGTGAGCGCCGGCATGTTGGCCCGACACGGTGCGGCCTGCCTCGGCAGGCGCACTTGGCGCGTCGACCTCGCGCACGAGGCCGCTGCCGTCGATCGGCGCGTCCGCGGGCTGCGGCCGCACCTGCGCCGTCGCCGCAGCACCGCCGAGCGCCTGCTGGATGGCGGCCGTGGCCGCCATCAGGTCGCCGCTCTGGGTGAGTCGGTTGGCGCGTGCCATCAGGGCTTGAAAATCGGTGTTCACAAAGTTCCTAGGTTGGACGGCGCGGCGGGGCCGCGTCATCGGATGCGGCTGCGCAAGGCGGCCTTCACGGCTGCAGGGGCACGCAGCGTTCCCAGCACACTGATCGATTCGATCGTGGCCAGGGCCAGCGCGGGCGTCACGTCGTCGGCAATCGACGCCAGCCCCAGCACCCGCAATTGCAGTTTCTGCTTGGCAGCCTTGACCGCCTGCAGTTCGTCGTTGCCGTAGTGTTGAATGCCCAGAACCAGTGTTTTTCGCAGCACCACGTCGCGCACCACGTCGGCGTGCGTGGTCAGCTGGTTGCGGATGGCCGTGCGGATCAGGTCGGTCCGGTTGGCGTAAAAGCCTTCCTGCACCAGCAAGTCGATCTGACCGAGGTCGACGCAGCCCAGGTTGATGCTGACCTTTTCATCGACCGGTCGGGCGGTGAGGGCGGCGGCGGCCGTGGCGCTTCGTGCTGGCATGCCGCCATCCTATCAGATTCCAAGTGGAGTCTCGGTGGAGGTCCTGTCGGCATTGAAAATCGCCGGCCGCGGTCTTTGCGCAACATCAAGCAGCGCACCCGGCGGCAGCCACAGACTGACCGTCCATCCCAGTGAGTGTCGCCCGACCCGCAGCCATGCCGACCCGCCCCCTGACCCTCGCGGCAGTGCTGCTCGGCGTCGCCGCGGTCGTGTTCGCGATCCATGCCCGATTCGCGCAGGACCTCGCGCAGGCGGCCCGTCGCGCTGCACGGGGCAGCGAGCTGATCGCCACCCGCTGCGGGCCGATCGAGGTCCAGCAAGCGGGCGAGGGCACGCCGCTGCTGATGGTCCACGGCAGCGGCGGCGGCCACGATCAGGGCATGGCCTGGGCGCGGCCCCTGGCGCAGCAGGGCGTGCGCGTGATCGCGATGTCGCGCTTCGGCTACCTGCGCACGCCGCGCCCGGCCGACGCCTCACCCGAGGCCCAGGCCGATGCGCACATCTGCCTGCTCGATGCGCTGGGGATCGCCCAGGCGGCGGTGATGGGGGTGTCGGCCGGCGCCCCGTCGGCGCTGCAGGCGGCGATCCGCCATCCGGCCCGGGTCAGCGCGCTCGTGCTGGTCGTGCCCATCGCCCACAAACCGGGCACGTTGGCCGACTCCGCGCCGTCGGTGTCGGACGAGAAGGATGCCTGGCTGCTGCGCCTGCTCGGCTCGGACTTCCTGTTCTGGAGCGCGCTGCACCTGGCACGCGAGCCGCTCATCCGCCACGTGCTTGCGACGCCGCCGGAGCAGGTGTCCGCGGCCAGCCCGCCCGAGCGGGCGCGGGTGCACGACCTGGCCGAACGCATCCTGCCGGTGTCGAGCCGCGCCGCCGGCTTGCGCGACGACACGCGGCTGGGCAAACGTCTGCGCCCCTACGCGCTGGAACGCATCGGCGTGCCCACGCTCGTCGTCAGCGCACGCGACGACGGCTTCGGCACCCACGCCGCGGCGCAGTACACCGCCAGCCGCATCGCCTGCGCGAAGTTCATCGGCTTCGACCAAGGCGGCCATCTGCTCGTGGGTCACGACGCCCGGGTCCAGGCCGAAGTGCTGGCCCTGCTCGGCAGCGCGGCCCGGCCTTGACGCCGATGGCCGGCCGGGGGTCGGCAGCTGCTATCGTGCTTCCTTCGAACAAGACCCGCCCTCGACCGTATGGCTCAGCGCCTTGCATCCTGCAGTTGCGGCCAGCTCACCGCGCAGACCGTCGGCGAGCCCGAGCGCGTCTCGATCTGTCATTGCCTGGCCTGCCAGCGCAGGACGGGCAGCGTCTTCGGTCAGCAAGCCAGGTTTCGTCGCGAGAACGTGGCGCTGTCAGGCACATCGCGTGAGTACGTGCGCGTCGGCGACGAGGGCTCCCGCGTCAGGTTCCACTTCTGCCCGCATTGCGGCGCCACGGTGTACTACGAACCCGAAGGCTTGGAGGCGTACCTCGCCATCCCCGTCGGGGCGTTCGCCGATCCGGGCTTCCCGGCGCCGAGCGTGTCCGTCTACGAGGAGCGCATGCACGCCTGGGTGGTGCCGCCGCCCGACGCGCAGCACATGGCCTGACGGCAGACCAATTCGCACGACCGGAGAACTTGCATGCACAGCGTTTCGATGGCGGCCGCGGGATGGCTGGTGCTGACGACCACCGCCTGTGGCGGCGGCGGCTACGGTCCCACCGAGCAGGACATCAACCGGTCTCTCGAAGCCACCCTGCAATCCGTCGCAGGCGACTGGACCGGCGTTGCCAACGCACCGACCGCGATTCGTCTCGAGTTCCGGCTGCAGGAAGGCATCAATGGGCAGCTGAGCGGCAGCGGCACGATGACCGAGGCCAACGCGTCGTCTGCCGTGCCCGTCACGGTCTCCGGGACGTTTCAGCGTCCGACACTCACACTCACTTTCGACGGCATGGTGTTCGAATCACGCCAGGTGCGAGGCACTGCCCAGGGCGCTTACACGACGGTGGGCGGCATCGCGACGAATCTGACGCTGACGGCGCCGGGCTACACGCGCGAATTGGCCATCCTCTTGCAGGAGCAGTGAACCTGCCCTCAGCGCGCGCCGAGGTCGACCTCCGAGGTGCTCAGGCGTCGCTCGTGGCATGCCGCGGCAGCTGCGCGCAGATCTCGACCAGCACCTGATCGAGCTGCTCGAAATCCTCTTTCGGCACGGCGCGCACATGGGTGCCCAGGCTGGCCGCACCCGAGCTGAAGTCGTGGCCGGAGAACAGGATCACCCGGCGCGTCGATTCGCCTTCGAGCCAGCGCCTTGCCAGTTCGGTGCCCGACGAGCCCGGCAGGTTCACATCGGTGACCAGGACGTCGAACGCTTCGCGCTGCAGGCACAGCCAGGCGGCCTCCGCGTCGGCGCAGGCCACGACGCGTCGGCTCTCGCTCTCCATCAGCTCCACGACGAGATCGCGAATGTCGGAGTTGTCCTCGACGTACAGGATGTTGAGGGGGCTCAAGGTGGCCTCCGGC
>JAABTC010000093.1 GCA_011390055.1 Burkholderiales bacterium
AGCACCGAGAAGGTCATCACCACCGCGATGATGGGTGTCAACAGCGGCAGCGTGACGTAGCGGAACTGTTGCCAGCGCGTCGCGCCGTCGATCGCCGATGCTTCGTAATAGGACGGCGAGATGGTCTGCAAGCCGGCCAGCAGCGTGATCGCGACGAAGGGAATGCCGCGCCAGATGTTGGCGGCAATCACCGACAGTCGAGCGTTCCACGGCTCGCCGAGGAAATCGATGTACTGGTCAATCAATCCCATCTTCACCAGCATCCAGCTGATGATCGAAAACTGGGCGTCGTAGATCCACCAGAAGGCGATCGCCGACAGGGCCGTCGGCACGATGTACGGCAGCAGGATGATGGCTCGAAAGAAGGTCTTGAAGCGGATGTTGCGGTTCAGCAGCATCGCCAGCCAGAGCCCGAGGCCGAACTTGAAGACGCTGGCCACGAAGGTGTAGAAAAGGGTGTTGAAAAGCGCCAGCCGCGTGACGGCGTCGCCCCACAGGTACTGGTAATTCTCCAGGCCGACCCATTCGCCGGCACGCCCGACCTTGGCATCGGTGAAGCCGAGCCAGAAACCCAGTCCGAGCGGGTACGTCAAAAACAACAACAGCAGAATCGCCGCCGGCAGCATGAACAGCAGGCCGAGCGCGTTGCGATTGTTCTGAAGTCGTTCGAGGAAATTCATTGTCGATGAAACAGCATCTGCGAGGAGGACACGTCGGCGCCCGCCGACGTGTCTTGCCCAACGGGATCGGGGTTCGGTTTCAGACGCGGTAGTAGCGCTCGGCCCGCTTCTGCGCGCGTTCCATCGCTTCCTTCGGCGTCTTCGAGCCGCTGATCGCCTCGGCCACCATGTTGATGACGATGAAGTCGGCCGCTGCGCCTGCCGACGCGTAGCCCAGCTTGCCGGCATAACCCGCCGGGCGCAGGTTCTTGACGGCGTCGCGGTACGGGGTGCGCTTCGGATCGTCGGTCCAGACGGGAAGCTTGGCGTAGCCGTCGAGCGGCGTCGCGATGTAGGCCTGCGCACCGGTCAACCACGGGCCAAACTGCTCCTGTTCCATCATGAACTGCAGGAACGCCTTGGCGGCCTGCGGGTACTTCGTGTACTTCATGATCAACTGGTTGAAGAAGATGGTTGACTCCGTCGGCACGCCGGCAGGTCCGATGGGGTACACGGCGTGCTGGATGTCCTTGGCAATCTCCTGCAGCTTCGGATCCGGGGAGTTCTTCGCCGCTACGTAGATTGAGATGCCGTTGTTGGTGACCGAGATCTGGCCGTCGAGGAAGGCCTTGTTGTTGTTCGGGTCCAGCCAGGACAGCGTGCCTGGGACGAAGGTCGCGTAAAGCTCTTTGCCGTACTCGAGCGCCTTCATCGTCTCCGGGCTGTCGATGACGACCTTGTTGTTCTGATCGACCAGCTTGCCGCCGAAGGTCCAGACCAGCCAGTTGCACCAGAGGCCGTCCCCTGTGGCATTACCGAGTGCGAACCCGCCCGGCGTACCCTTTTCCTTCAGGGCCCTCATCATCTTCAGAAAGTTGTCGGTGTCCTTCGGGAACTCGTTGAAGCCGGCGGCCTTCACGTGGCTCTCGCGGTAGACCATCATCGCTCCCGCGGCGCCAAGCGGGATGCCGATCCACTTCTTGCCGTCCGGCTTCAGGAAGGCCTGGCCGGCCGGGTACCAGCCGCCATATTTCTTGCCGAGGTACTCGGCGACGTCGGTCACGTCGAGCAGCTTGTCGGGATAGAGGTTTGCGTCGTCGTTGGTCGACAGGATGATGTCGGGCCCGGCGCCGGTGTTGGCGGCCACCGCGGCCTTCGGGCGCACGTCTTCCCAGCCCTCGTTGTCGACGCGCACCTCGATGCCGGTCTTGTCGGTGAATTTCTTGACGTTGACCATGTAGGCGTCGATGTCGCCCTGCACGAAGCGGCTCCAGCGCAGCACTCGCAGCTTGGCGCCCTTCTCCGGCTTCAGCGTCAACGCGGCCTGGGCGTGCACGGCAGGGGCCCAGATCGCGCCCGTGCCCAGCGCCGTGGTGGCGGCGACTCCGGCGGTGCCTTCCAGAAAGCGGCGGCGGTTGAAGTTGTCCATGCGGTATCTCCTTGCTTGTGGAAGGTGCACTTGCCGGCACCGGGGTGTGGATCGGGTTGCTTCAGGCGGCCAGCGAACGACCGCTGGCGGCATCGAACAGGTGGGCGCGCGACGGGTCGGGTTGCAGATGGATCGTGCTGCCGGGCTTGAAGCTGTGGCGCTCTCGGAAAACCACGGCCAGCTCGACACCGTGATGCCGACACGAGATGAAGGTGTCGGCGCCCGTCGGCTCGACCACCACCACCTCGGTCGGGATGGCACCTCCGCGCGTGCCGTCAACCAGCATCAGATGCTCGGGCCGGGTGCCGAAGATGACCGACTGCCCGTCGCTGCCGCTCGAATTCGCCGGCGCGCCGACCCGTGTGCCGTCGGCCAGTTCGACCTGCGCCGCACCCTCCGCGAGCCGCAGCATGCCGGGCAGGAAGTTCATCGCCGGCGAGCCGATGAAGCCGGCCACGAACAGGTTGGCGGGTTGGTCGTAGAGTTCGAGTGGGCTGCCGGTCTGCTCGATGCGGCCGTCTTTCATCACGACGATCTTGTCGCCCATGGTCATGGCCTCGATCTGGTCGTGCGTGACGTAGATCGACGTCGTGCTGAGGCGCTGGTGCAGCTCCTTCAGCTCGCTGCGCATCGCCACCCGCAGCTTGGCGTCGAGGTTGGACAGCGGCTCGTCGTAAAGGAAGACCTGCGGGTCGCGCACGATGGCCCGGCCCATCGCCACGCGCTGGCGCTGCCCACCGGAAAGCTGACGCGGGTAGCGCTCGAGCAGTTCGGTCAGGCCCAGAATCTCGGCCGCGCGGGCCACCTTGGCCTTCGCTGCACCCTCCTCGACCTTGGCCAGCATGAGCGAAAAGGCCATGTTCTGGCGCACCGTCATGTGCGGGTACAGCGCGTAGTTCTGGAACACCATCGCGATGTCGCGCTGCTTCGGCGGCACATCGTTGACGATCTTGTCGCCGATGCGGATCTCGCCGCCGCTGATCTCCTCGAGACCGGCGATCATGCGCAGCAGCGTCGACTTGCCGCAGCCGGACGGCCCGACCAGGACCGTGAAGGAGCCGTCGGCGATGTCGATGTCCACGCCGTGGAGGATCTCGACCGCGCCGAATCGCTTCTTGACCGACTGGATGGTGACACTGGCCATGCTGTGGGAACCTGTCGATGAAAAAGGCGGGCCAGCACACTGCGGGTCGCACGGCAACGCCGCCGCAGTATCGGCACGCCCGTGCGCATGCACCATCAGGGCAAACCGGGGGGAAGCAGGGCCCGGCAATTTGTATGATGACCCGACCACCATGCTGCATCTGCCCGCGCCAGCCCCGCCGAGCCCGCCGCGACTGGTTATAGAGCGGCTGTCCGACCGGCTGGCAGCTTGCTTGGCCGAGCAGGTCGACGGCGGTGCGCTCAAACCAGGCGACCGCCTGCCGACCGAGCTGCAGCTGGCCACCGCCTACGGGGTATCACGCACCGTCGTCCGCGAAGCCGTCCACCAGCTGAAATCGCAAGGGCTGGTGCGCTCGCGCCAGGGTTCCGGCGTGTTCGCGACCGCACCCCCGGCGCACCGTGCGCTGGCGTTCGACCCGAAGGTTCCGGAGCCGATCGGCGCCGTTGTGCAGATGATCGAACTGCGCCGCGTGATCGAGGGTGAAATGGCGGCGCTGGCCGCCCAACGTGTCACGCGCGCCCAACTTGCGCAGTTGAGGCGCGCGATGGCCGCCATCGACACCGCCACCGACGCCGGGGAACTCGGCGTCGAGGAGGATCTCGCCTTCCACCGCGCCATCGGCGAAGCCACCGGCAACCCGCAGTTCGTTCGGCTGCTGTGCATCTTCGAGGCCTATCTTCGAGATGCGATGACCGTGACCAAGGGACATGAGTCCAAGCGCGCCGATTTCGTCGAAGAGGTGCGGCACGAGCACCGCGCCATTGTTGAGGCCGTTGCGGCTGGCGACGAAGAGACCGCGCGCCGCGCTGCAACGCAGCACCACCTCAACGGCGAGAGACGCTTGGTGACCTGCGGCGTGCTCAAGCCAGCCTGGACGGGGCGGGGGAGGCGATGAGCCGGCCGCTGCTGGGCGTCATTGCCGACGACTTCACCGGCGCCACCGACGTGGCCGGCATGCTGGTGCAGGCAGGCATGTCGACGCTGCTCACGGTGGGCGTGCCGGCGCCCGATGCAGGCACGGCCGCGCTCGACGCCGACGCGGTGGTGGTGGCGCTGAAATCGCGCACCACACCGGTCGACGAGGCCGTGGCGCAGTCGCTGGCCGCGCTCGAGCGCCTGCGCGCCGCCGGTTGCGAGCGCTTCTACTTCAAGGTCTGCTCGACCTTCGACTCCACCCCACGCGGCAACATCGGCCCGGTGGCCGAGGCATTGATGCAGGCGCTCGGCGCCGACTTCACGATCGCCTGCCCGGCCTTCCCCGAGAACGGCCGCAGCGTGTACCGCGGACACCTCTTCGTCGGCGATGTGCTGCTGTCGGACTCGGGCATGAAAGACCATCCGCTGACGCCGATGACCGACGCCAACCTGGTGCGCTGGTTGCAGGCCCAAACCAGCCTGCGCGTGGGCCTGCTGGCTCACGCTTCGGTGGCCGCCGGCGCGCCTGCCATCGCCGAGCGCATCGCGGCCCTGCGCGCGCAAGGCGTGCGCATCGCCATCGCCGACGCCATCGACAACGCCGACCTGGGCCGCCTGGGCGCGGCCTGCGCCGACCTGCCGCTGCTGGTGGCCGGCTCGGGGCTGGCGCTCGGTCTGCCGGCAGCCTACGCAGCCCGTGGCCGGCTGCGTGCCGACGCACGCGCCGCCGCCCTGCCCGCCGTCGGGGGCCATGCCGCGGTGCTGTCGGGTTCGTGTTCGACGGCCACGCTGGCCCAGGTGCAACGCTGGATCGGTGACGGCCGGCCGGCCTTTCGCATCGATGCCTTGGCGCTCGGCCTTGGCCAGCCCGCCGCCGCCGAGGCGCTGGCCTGGGCACAGGCCCGGCTGGCCGACGGCCCGGTGCTGGTCCATGCCACCACCGACCCCGATCACGTTCGCGCCGCCCAGCAGCAACTCGGCACCGAGCGCGCCGGCGCGCTGGTGGAGCACTGCCTGGCCGAGGTCGCCGTCGGTCTGCACCAGGCCGGCGTGCGCCGACTCGTCGTGGCCGGTGGCGAAACCTCCGGCGCGGTGGTGCAGGCCCTGGGCGTGCAGCGTTTGCGCGTCGGCCCGCCGATCGACCCGGGCGTGCCCTGGACGCAGGCGGAAGGCCGCGACCTGCTGCTCGCGCTGAAGTCGGGCAACTTCGGCGGCGTCGACTTCTTCGCCAAGGCCTTGGGGCAGGTGGCATGAACGCACAGGGTCTGCGCAGCGAACTCTGCCGTGTCGGGGCATCGCTCTACGCGCGCGGCTACGTGCACGCCACCGCCGGCAACCTGAGCGCGCTCGAGGCCGATGGCGCCTGCCTGATCACGCCCACCGATGCCTGCCTGGGCACGCTCGAGGCCGACCAGCTGGCGCACGTGGGGCCCGACGGCGTGCAGCACAGCGGCGCCCGTGCCAGCAAGACCCTCGACCTGCACCGCGCGATCTACGCCGCCGACAGCGAAGCGCGCTGCGTGATCCACACCCACAGCACGCACCTGGTAGCGCTCACGCTGAAGGGCGTGTGGCAGCCGGACGATGTGTTGCCGCCGATCACGCCCTACTTCGTGATGAAGGTCGGCCATGTGCCGTGGGTGCCGTACCACCGGCCGGGTGACCCAGCCGTGCCGGCTCGGGTGGGCGCCGCGATCCGGGCGGCGCGCGAACGCGGACGGCCGATCCGCGCGGTGCTGCTCGACCGCCTGGGCCCCGTCGTCTGGCACCGCACGCCGGCTGCGGCGATGGCGGTGCTCGAGGAGCTGGAAGAAACCGCGCGCCTGTGGTTGATGACCGACCCGCGCCCCGACCCACTCGACACGCAGCAGCTCGACGCGCTGCGCACGCACTTCGGTGCGACGTGGTGATCGCCACAGCAACAGCAACAGCAACAGCAACAACTTCGAGGAGCCCCATGCCCCGTTTCGCCGCCAACCTCTCGATGCTCTACAACGAGCATGCCTTCATCGACCGATTCGCGGCGGCTGCGGCCGATGGCTTCGAGGCGGTGGAGTACCTGTTTCCCTACGCTTTCGAGGCCACGGCGCTCGCGGCCCAGCTGAAGGCCCACGGCCTGCAGCAGGTGCTGTTCAACGCACCGCCGGGCGACTGGGACAAGGGCGAACGCGGCATGGCCTGCCTGCCCGGGCGTGAAGACGAGTTCCGACAGGGCCTGGACCGCGCGCTCGACTACGCCGGCGCCCTGGCCTGCCCGCGCGTGCACGTGATGGCCGGTCTTGCCCCCGCGGGCGCCGACCGCGCCACGCTGCGCCGCTGCTACGTCGACAACCTGGCCTGGGCCGCAGCGCGCGCCGCACCGCGCGGCGTCGAGATCCTGATGGAGCCGATCAACACGCGCGACATCCCCGGCTTCTTCCTGAACCGCCAGGATGAAGCGCACGCGGTGGTGGCCGAGGTGGGCGCGCCGAATTTGAAGGTGCAGATGGACCTGTACCACTGCCAGATCGTCGAGGGCGACCTGGCCAAGAAGATCGAGATGTACCTGCCGGGCGGGAACGTGTCTCACCTGCAGATCGCCGGCGTACCCGCGCGCAACGAACCCGACCTGGGCGAGATCCACCACCCGTTCCTGTTCGAGCTGATCGACCGCCTGGGCTACACCGGCTGGATCGGCTGCGAGTACCGCCCGCGCGACACGGCGCCCGGCGGCACCACGGCCGGCCTGGGCTGGTTCCAGCCGTACCGATCGACCCGCACCTCCAACACGAGAACCGCATGAAACTTCTTATCACCGGCGGCGCCGGCTTTGTCGGCGCGCGGTTGG
>JAABTC010000094.1 GCA_011390055.1 Burkholderiales bacterium
GCGCGCTTCACCGTGGCCGCCACCAACAACCCGGCGCTTGACCCCGAATGGGACAACCCGGCCGGCGTGCCGATCGACGCCTTCATTTTCGGGGGCCGGCGTTCGACCACGGTGCCGCTGGTCACCGAGGCGCGTGACTGGGTCGAGGGCGTTTACATGGCCGCGACGATGGGCAGCGAAACCACCGCGGCCATGGCCGGCGGCGACGGTGCCGTGCGGCGCGACCCGTTCGCGATGCTGCCGTTCTGTGGCTACCACATGAGCGACTACTTCCAGCACTGGATCGACCTGGGTGCGCGCATGGAAGCCGCTGGCGCGACGCTGCCGAAGGTCTATTGCGTCAACTGGTTTCGCAAGGGCCCGGACGGCGGGTTCGTGTGGCCTGGCTACGGCGAAAACATGCGCGTGCTGGCCTGGATGCTGGCCCGCGTACGCGGACAAGCCGGCGGCACAGAGCACCTGTTCGGCATCAGCCCGCGCTACGAGGACCTGGACTGGACCGGGCTGGACTTCAGTCGCGAGCAGTTCGACAGCGTGATCGGTGTGGATCGCAACGCCTGGCGTGAAGAACTTGGCCTGCACAGCGGCCTGTTCGAGCAGTTGGCGCACCACCTGCCCGAGCCGTTGCGCGCCACCAAGGCGCGCCTGGAAGCGCAGCTCGACGCCTGAGGATCAGGCGCGCGCGGCGCCGTCCATCGCCTCGGCGGCGGCGCGCAGGTCGGCTGCGAAGCCGGGCTGGGTGCGCTCGTAGCGCGCGGCGCGCTCGTACAGCGAAGACGCGGTATCGCGGGTATGGGGCGCGCGTCGCGGTGTCGTCGGGCTGCGCCAGATCGACAATGCGGTTTCGAACATCGCGCTCATCGGATCGAGGCGGCGGGTCAGGGTCAGGGTCTTGTCCATGGAAACGGTGAAATTCGGTTGTTTGCTGCAGTGCAGTATAGGGTAAACCCTGAATTCAGAATGGCGGCATGAAACAAGACCTGACCGACGCCGAGTTCGACGAACTCGACAGCCTGCTGCAGGCCACGCCCGAGCCGCACACGCCGCTGGACGTGTTGATGCTCGACGGCTACCTCGTCGGGGTGCTGGTGCAGCCGCGCATCGTGCCGCGCGCGCAGTGGCTGCCCGGCGTCTTCGATCTCGACGGCGCCGAGTTGCCGAGCACCGCCGACGCGGTCTGGCGCGAACGCTGCGAGACCCTGATCGAGCGGCGCTGGCAGGCGCTGCATGCTGCGATCGGCGACGACGGCTGGTTCGACCCGCTGGTGGTCGACGTCGACCGCGAGCCGCCGGTGAGCGAGTACGAACCGGTGCAGTCGCCGGTGTCACGGGCACTGCTGCCCTGGGCGGCCGGCTTCCACTCCGCACAGGAGCGCTTCCCCGACCTGGGCAATCTCGAAGACGACGCGGTGGCCAACGCGCTGGCGCGCATCTACCGCCACCTGCCGGCCGAGACGGACGAGGACCGCGAGGTCGTGGCACTGCTCGACCGCGAACACCCGTTGGCCAGCCTCGACGAAGGTCTCGAAGACCTGGTGCTGGCCGCGGTGGATCTCTGGTCGCTGACGCACGCGCAGCGATTCCAGGTGGCGCAGGTGCAACATGCTGCGCCCAAGCCCGGCCGCAATGACGCCTGCCCCTGCGGCAGCGGCAAGAAGTACAAGCACTGCCACGGGCGCAGCTGATGCGCATCCAACTGTTGTCGGACCTGCATCTCGAGAGCGAAGACTTCGAGCCGCAACCGCAGCCGGGCGCGGAACTGCTGGTGCTCGCCGGCGACATCGACAGCAGCTGGCACGGCTACGCGCGCTTTGCCGGCTGGCCGGTGCCGGTGTTGGCCGTGGCGGGCAACCACGAATTCGATGGCCGCGACTTCGACGAAGCGGCGGCCGCGTTGCGCCTGCATTGCGCACGCCTGGGCATCCGCCTGCTCGAGCGTGAAAGTGTCGAACTCGAGGACGATCAGGGTCGCCGCGTGCGTTTCCACGGCACCGCGCGCTGGTGCGATTTCGATGCGCTCGGCCCGGCTCGCCGGGCGCGCGCGCTGCGGGCGGGTGCTTATTTCCAGCGCGTGATGGCGGCGCGACGCGGTGGGTTGCCGTTCGATGCGGCCGCGGTGCGTGCCGAGGCGCTGGTGTGCGGCGACTGGCTGGCCAGCGTCTTGGCGACACCGGGCGCGACGCCGTGCGCTGCGACGGTTGTGATCACCCACTTTGCACCCAGCCTGCGCAGCGCCGACCCGCGCTACGGCGCGTCACCCAGCACCGCGAGCTTCTGCAATGCCGACGATGGGTTGCTGCCGCTGGCCGACCTGTGGTTGCACGGCCACCTGCACTGCCGCCACGACTACCGCGCCCTGCACCCGGCAGGGGCGCCGCGCTCCAGCACCCGCATCGTCAGCCAGGCGCGCGGGCTGGCCGGCAAGGAAGAGTCTGCCGGCTACGACGCCAGCAAGCTGATCGAGGTTTGATCGGCCGCGGGCGACCGCGCCAACAGGCCGTCGAAACACAGGGCCAGCAGGATGTCGACGATCTGCTCGTCATTGAATTTGCCGCCGGCACGCAGGAAGCCGGGCACCGGATCGCAGGCGCGGGCGTACATCGTGTAGAGCACGGCCTCGGCCGGCAAGGCGGGGTTGATCGCGCCCGTCGACTGCGCCGCGACGATCCACGCGCCCAGGCGGTCACTGACTGCCATCACGCGGTCGATGTAAGCGCGATCCTGCAGCAGGGCGGCGCGCAGGGTTGAATTCTGCGCCGGCAGCCAGGGCATTTCACCGGCGCTCTGCATCTGCAGCATCCAGCGCACGCACGACTTCAGGTGCTCGACGGGCGTGGCCGCGCTGTGCTGCGATTCAGTTTCGAGAAACGCCAGCGCGCGGTCGAGCACCCGCACCATCGCCGCTGCTGCCAGCGCTTCCTTCGAGACGAAGTGCTTGTACAGGCTGCCTTTGGCGATGCCGACGTCGGCAGCCACCTCCTCGACCGTCATCGCCTCGAAGCCTTTTTCGGCCAGCAAGCGGTTGACGCTCGCGACGATGGCGCCTTCCCGAGCGACGAGCACCTGTTGACGGAACGAGACACCGGCCATGGCGCGAGTGTACGGCCGCCATCGCATTTGGAAACACTCAGGCCAAAGAGTGACCGATCGGTCGTGAAAATGACCACACAGTCACGTCGGTTGGTTTTGGTGGTCAGACTCCGGCCCGAGACGGCTGGACAGCCGCCTCGCCAACCTCTCAACTTTGAACAAGGATTTCCCATGAGAACGCTCATTGCAGCCACCGTGCTCGGCGTTGGCTTGTCCGGTGCCGCATTGGCCAAGGACATCGTTGACACCGCCGTCGGCGCTGGCAACTTCAAGACCCTGGCCACCGCGCTGCAAGCCGCCGGCCTGGTCGAGACGCTGAAGGGCCCGGGCCCGTTCACCGTTTTCGCACCGACCGACGCGGCCTTCGCCAAGGTGCCGAAGGCGCAGCTTGACGCGCTCCTTGCCGACAAGGCCGCGCTCAGCAAGGTGCTGACGTACCACGTGGTGCCGGGCAAGGTGATGGCCAAGGACGTCAAGGCCGGCAAGGTCAAGACGGTTCAGGGCTCGGAGCTGACGGTGGCCACCGCGGGCGGCGTGACCGTCGACGGTGCCAAGGTCACATCCACCGACATTGCCGCCGACAACGGCGTCATCCATGTCATCGACACGGTGGTGATGCCGAAGTAAGCCCGCGCAGGGCCCGGCACGCTTGCGCGTGCCGGGCCCGACTCAGTGGCGCTCGCTGCCCGCGTCAGGCCAGCAAGAGGCCGCGGCGGCGCGGGCATCGTCGTCGCGGCCTTCGTCTTCCAGCGCGGCCAGGCTGCAATCGAGGCCGAACGCCGTGCCCATGTCGGCCGCATCGGTCTCGGGTCGGCTGTCTTCCCAAACTTGCGCCAGGCGCTGCAGGGGCGACAACTTCTTGGGAGCGGTCATGCGGTGTCTCCTCGACCTTGCGGTCCTTGCGGTCGTTGCAGTGTGAGCGCATCGCCGCAGGGCGATCGGTGCAATAGCGCGGTCTTTGCCACCTGCCGGCGGCACAGTTCACGCTCGCGGGCGTTTTCGCTGCGGCGCACCGCCGTTGCGCTGCGGCCGCGACACGTCGGCCAGCAGCAGGCTGCAACGCACCAGGTCTTCGACCGCATCGGCCAGGGTCTCGGGCGGCTCCATCTCGTCGATGAGTGTTTGCAGATCTGCCACGTCTTCCAGGTCGTCGGCGTCGAAATGGGCGTACATCGTGGCCAGGGGTTCGCGCAGGCGCGCGTCGTCCAGCGCCAGCAGTGCGCCAAACTCGTCGAGCGCCGCGGCGAAGCCCGCGACCCAGGGCAGCACCGCCTCCGACGGCTCGGCGTCTTCGAGCTCGAAGACCCAGGGGTCGAACCACTGGCGGCCGGCGAGCGCCCGGTCGAGCTCGCCATGGCGCCGCAACAGCAACTCGGTGGCCAGGCGCAGGTCGGGAGTCGGCGGCGCCGGCCGCCCATCGGCGTCGAAGATGCGAGGCAGCCAGCGCGCGGAGGGGACCGGATTCGGCTGCAGCAGCACGCCGACCAGAAAGCCGTCGACCGCGCAGATGTCCAGGGGCTCGAGCGGCGCGGGGAGGGCGTCGAGCAGCTGCTCGAGGCGGTCGCGATCGGCATCGCTGAAGGGGCGGGGGGCTGAAACCATGCGTGATTGTCGTACCGGGGCCGTGCAGCGCCCGCAGCCGGCGACTAGACTCGTGCCCCGCCCGCAAGCCCCTCGAAGGACCTACCCATGAGCGTCGCCGCCGCATTGACCCACCACGACGTCGGCCACTGGATTGCCGGGCGCCGCGACAACGGCGGCGCCGGGCGCAGCCAGCCGATCTACAACCCAGCCACCGGCGCGGTCGCCCGGCAGGTGCACCTGGGCGGCGAGCGCGAAGTGGCCGCTGCCGTGGCCGCCGCCGACGAAGCGTTCCCAGCCTGGGCCGCCACCCCGCCGATCCGGCGCGCGCGGGTGCTGAACAAGTTCCTCGAGCTGATGAACCGGCACAAGGACAGCCTGGCTGCGACGATCACCGCCGAACACGGCAAGGTGTTTTCCGACGCCCAAGGCGAAGTGATGCGCGGGATCGACATCATCGAGTTCGCCTGCGGCGCCCCGCAACTGCTCAAAGGCGACTTCACCGACCAGGTCTCGACCGGCATCGACAACTGGACGCTGCGCCAGCCGCTGGGTGTCGTCGCGGGCGTCACGCCGTTCAATTTCCCGTGCATGGTGCCGTGCTGGATGTTCCCAGTGGCGCTGGCCTGCGGCAACACCTTCGTGTTGAAGCCCAGCCCGCTCGACCCGAGCCTGTCCTTGATGATGGCCGAGCTGCTGCGCGAAGCCGGCCTGCCCGATGGCGTGTTCAACGTGGTGCAGGGCGACAAGGTGGCGGTCGAGGCGCTGATGGCGCACCCGCTGGTCAAGGCGCTGTCGTTCGTCGGCTCGACACCGATCGCCCATTCGCTGTACCAACTCGGCGCCCAGCAGGGCAAACGCGTGCAGGCCCTCGGCGGCGCGAAGAACCACCTGGTCGTGATGCCCGACGCCAACCTCGACCAGGCCGTCGATGCGCTGATCGGCGCGGGCTACGGCTCGGCCGGCGAGCGCTGCATGGCGATCTCGGTGGCGGTGCTGGTGGGCGATGTGGCCGATGCGGTGGTCAAGCAGCTGGCCGCGCGGGCGCGCGCGCTGAAGGTCGGCAACGGCACGCAGTCGGAGGTCGAGATGGGCCCGGTGATCAGCCGTGCGGCGAAGGACCGCATCGAAACCTACATCGCGCTCGGCGTCGAGGAAGGCGCCAAGTTGGTCGTCGACGGGCGCGGCTTCAGCGTGGCGGGGCACGAGCAGGGCTTCTTCACTGGCGCCACGCTGTTCGACCACGTGAAGCCGTCGATGCGCATCTACCAGGAAGAGATCTTCGGCCCGGTGCTGGCCTGTGTGCGCGTGCCTGACTTCGCGGCGGCGGTGCAGCTGGTCAACGAGCACGAGTACGGCAACGGCGTGGCCTGCTACACCAGCGACGGCAACGTGGCGCGCGAGTTCGCGCGCCGCATCGAAGTCGGCATGGTCGGCATCAACGTGCCGATCCCGGTGCCGATGGCCTGGCACGGCTTCGGCGGCTGGAAACGGAGCCTCTTCGGCGACATGCACGCCTACGGCGAGGAGGGTGTGCGCTTCTACACCAAGCAGAAGAGCGTGATGCAGCGCTGGCCGGCCAGCGTGGCGAAAGGCGCGGAATTCGCGATGCCGACGGCGAAGTAGAGAGATCCTTTCGGGCTGAGGTATCCCGATCATCCTGAGGTATCGAAGGAAGCCGTGCGCGGGCCCCCGTCCTTCGATACCTCAGGATGATCGGAATCGCGAGTTCAGGTCCCGATCACCCCGCCATCCTTTTTGCGGATCACCACCGTGGCCGAGCGGGGCCGGCCGCCGGGCTTGTAGTCGGGCCAGTTGGAAAACTTGTTCGGCTCGGCGGGGTTGCTGCGGTCGCTCGGAGTTTCGCCCGGGTGTTGGATGTTGATGAACATCGTGCGTCCATCGGGCGTCCACGTCGCGCCGGTCACTTCGCAATTGGTCGGCGCGGTGAGGAAGCGCCGCGTGTCGCCGCTGCGCGGGTCGCAGGCCAGCATCTGGTTGTTGCCAATGTTCTTCAGTTCGCCCTTGTACATCTGCGTGGCGTGCGCGTCGGTCTGGATCCACAGCACGCCGCGCGCGTCGAAGGCGATGCCGTCGGGGCAAGCGTAGAGATCGCCCTTGATGTTGCCTTTGGCCTCGGCGCGTTCGTTGGCCGGGTCGCCGGCCAGCACCAGGTGGTTCCACTTGAAGGACTGGGCGTCGAAGTCGCGCTCCTCCTGCCAGCGGATGATCTGGCCGAAGGCGTTGTTGGCGCGCGGGTTGGCCGCATCGACGGCCGGGAAA
>JAABTC010000095.1 GCA_011390055.1 Burkholderiales bacterium
CGCCGTGGTCGACCCGGCCGACGCCACCGTGACCAGCTTCGCCACCGCCATCGCCAGCGGTTTGACGATCACCGTGAACGGCGTGGCCACCGACCTCGGCGCGATACCCGCGGCCACCTCGGGCAAGGAGCGCGTCGGCCAGGTCATCGAGGCCATCAACCGCAAGACCGCCGACACCGGCGTCTCGGCCTTCCTCACCGACAAGGGCGACGGCACCTTCAGCCTCGACGTGGTCGGCTCGAAGACCAACCCGACCACCGGCGCCGGCTACGCGGCCACCTTCTCGGCCGGCTTCACCGTGGCCGCCACCGGATTCGACGCCGCCAGCGCGCTGACCGCCGCCGCCGCCACCGCCACCGACCTGGCCGGCATCGGCACGGTCGATGTCACCAGCGACAAGAAGGCCTGGATCGCGCTGAAGAAGCTCGACAGCGCGCTCGACCAGGTAAACCATTCGCGCGGCACGCTCGGCGCGCTGCAGAGCCGCTTCGAGAATGCCGTGGCCAACATCCAGATCCAGGCCGAGAACCTGTCGGCCGCGCGCGGCCGCATCATGGACGCCGACTTCGCGATGGAAACCGCCAACCTGTCGCGCGCGCAGATCCTGCAGCAGGCCGGCACCGCGATGGTGGCGCAGGCCAACCAGCTGCCGCAGCAGGTGCTGCAGTTGCTGAAGTAGTCACGCCCGAAGCGCCAGCGCGCCCGCGCGTGCTGGTGCGTGCTGGTGCGGGCCTACAGACCAGGCCGAATCTGCCGACAAGACCAGGCAACGAAAGCGTTTTGCCATGCCCATCTCATCGCCCGGACTCGGCAGCGGCCTCGATGTCACCAGCATCGTCAGCCAGTTGGTCGAACTCGAACGCCGCCCGATCGTTCAGCTGCAGGAGCGCAAGGCCAAGTTCACGACGCAGCTGTCGTCGATCGGCTTGCTGCAAAGCTACATGGCCAACGTGCAGTCGGCTGCCGGCCAGCTCGGCAAGAGCGACTGGTGGACCAAGAACGTGGCCAGCAGCAGCGAACCGACCGCCGTTTCGGTGTCGGCCTCGCCCGGGGCCACGCCGGCCAGCCACAGCATCGAGGTGCTGAGCCTGGCCACGTCGCACTCGCTGTCGACGGCAGCGGGTGCCATCACCAACGCCGCCGACATCGGCTCGGGCACCTTGACGCTGACGCGCGGTGCGACGAGCGTGAACCTCAGCATCGCCGCCGGCACCTCGCTGGCCGGCGTGCGCGACCAGATCAACGCGGCCAAGGCCGGCATGACCGCCTCGATCGTGATGGATGCGGGCAGCCCGCGCCTGGTGCTCACCGGCACCGACACCGGCGCGGCCAACGCCATCGGCATCGCAGTCGGTGGCGCCAGCGGCCAGCTCGCCGCGCTGGCCTACCCCGGCAGCATGGGCCAGGACCGCGCTGCGGCCGACGCCGTGCTGAAGATCAACGGCCTGCAGATCACCTCGGCCAGCAACAAGCTGAGCAGTGTGGTCGAAGGCATGACGCTGACCCTGTCGAAGGTCACGACCGCGCCGGTGCAGGTGAGCATCGGCAACGACATCGCCGGCATGCGCAAGGGCGTGACCGACTTCGTCAGTGCCTTCAACGAGATCGCCAAGTACCTGGCCAGCCAGACCCGGTTCGACGACGCCACCAAGGCCGCCGGTGCGCTGCAAGGCGACCGCAGCGCCGTGGGCCTGCAGAACCGGCTGCGCGCACTGGTGCAACAGTCCTCGTCGGCTTCGACGCGCCTGGACCGGCTGGGCGACATCGGCCTGGAACTGCAGCGCGACGGCACGCTGAAGGTCGACAACGCCAAGCTTGACGCGACCCTGGCCGACCCGGCGGAAATGTCGCGCGCCTTCGCCACCTTGCAATCCGGTTTCGGGCAGCGCTTCAAGCTGCTGGCCGACAGCGTGCTTGGCAACGACGGCCTGCTGACCACGCGCAGCAACGGGCTGCGCGACGCCATCGCCCGCAACGACAAGGACCAGCAGCGGCTGCTCGAACGCATCGGCCGCGTGCAGGAGCGCCTGACGCGCCAGTACGCGGCGCTGGACACCAGCATCAACCGCTTGAACGGGCTGGACAGCTACGTCAAACAACAGATCACCAACTGGAACCGCGACAACCGCTGACGCTCAAGACGCACCGCACGGCAACCGATAACCCAGTATCGATGCCACCCCTGTGAGCCCAGCCATGTACGCAGCCCGCCCCTTGTCTCCGGTGCCTTCTTCCAACCCCTCCAAGCATCCGCACGCCGCCCTGTATGCCCGCGTGGGCGTCGAAACGGGCGTCGGTTCGGCCTCGCCGCACCAGCTCGTCGGCATGCTGTTCGACGGCTTCTCGGTGGCCGTGGCCAGCGCCAGGAGCGCCCTGGCCGCCGGCGACGTCCAGGCCAAATGCACCGCCATCAACCGCGCCCTGCGCATCGTCGACGAGGGCCTGAAAGCCAGCCTCGACCCGGCCGGTGGCGCACTCGCCCGCGACCTCGACGAGCTTTACGCCTACATCGTGATGCGACTGACGCAGGCCAACCTCGGCAACGACCCGCAGCGCCTGGACGAATGCCTGGCCCTGATGCAGCCGCTGCGAGAGGCCTGGGCCGCGATCGGCCCGGCAGTCGCCACCCGCCCCGCCTGATGCGCGCGCACAGCGAGGTCCACCCGATGAAGCCACAACTGATGGGCTACTACCAGGCGCTCGAGAAAGCCAGCGCCGACATGCTGAGCGCCGCGCGCCAGGCCGACTGGGAGCAGGTCGTCAAGCTCGAAGGCGCTTGCGTGCTGCTGATCGCCCAGCTCAAGCAGGCGGCCGACGGGGCCGGGCTTGCGCCCGCCGAGGAGCAGGCGAAGGGCCGCCTGATGCAACGCATCCTGCTCAACGATGCCGAGATCCGCAACCTGGCCGAGCCTTGGCTCGAAGACCTCGACCGCCTGCTGAACGGCCGGCCACGCACCTTGCACTGACCGCGCACCATGCCGACCGATTTCCAGCACACGGAGCCGGCCTCGCTGCAGCAACTCACCGGCAACGCCGCCGACGAGTTCGCGGTGCGGCATCCGGTCGAACTGGTGGCGCTGCTGCGCAAGTTGCTCGACGAGAGCGTGCGGGTGCACCTCTCGACGGCCGAGGGCGACAGCTACACCACCACCGTGTGGGCGCTCGACGCGGCGCAGCGCCGGCTGTCGTTTTCGGCCGAGGCCTCGCAGCCAAGCGTGCAGGCGCTGGCCGGCGCGAGCACCGTGTGCGCGGTCACCTACCTCGACAGCGTCAAGCTGCAGTTCGAGCTCGAGCATCCGGTGCTGGTGCATGGCCACCGTGCCAGCGCCTTGCAGTGCAGTCTGCCGAGCCAGCTCTACCGGTTTCAGCGGCGCGAGCACTTTCGCGTGCGCACGCCCGGCAGCGGGGCGCCGGTGGCACGCCTGGTGCATCCCCACAAGTCCGGGCTCGCACTGGCGTTGCGCGTGCTCGACGTCAGCATCGGCGGCTGTGCGCTGGCGCTGCCCCAGCAGGTGCCCCCGCTGACCGCCGGCAGCCTGTTGACGGCCGTGCGCATCGAGCTCGATGCCGATGCACGGTTCGACGCCACGCTCAGGCTCCAGCATGTCAGCAGCGGCATGAACGGCCAGGGCCGGGGCGTTCGACTGGGCTGCGCCTTCGTCAAGCTCGAAGGTGCGGCCCAGCGCACACTGCAGCGCTACATCGACCAGACTCAGAAACGCCAGCGCCAGTTCGCCCTGGCTTGAGCGCGGGTGTGTGTGCAGTCGCACACATCGCCCTTTCGATTTCCGCCCGCCATGAGACAGAATCAAAGGATGTATCCGCGCACCCTTGCCATCGCCGAAGATGACCTGACGTTCGCCACCCTGCTGGGCGAGTTCTTTCGGCAGCAGGGCGTCGACGTCACGTTGTTCAACAGTGCGGACGACCTGCTGGTGTCCGAAACCGCCTACGGTTACGACTTTTACCTGATCGATCTCGATCTGCCGGGCGTCAGCGGCCTGGATCTGGTGCGCCTGCTGCGCCGCAGGTTGCAGACCGGCATCGTCGTCGTCACCGGCAGCAGCAGCCCCGAGGTCGTCGATGCGGTGCTGGACGCCGGCGCCGACATGTATGTGGTCAAGCCGGCCACGAACGAAGAGGTCAGCATCGCGGTGCAGGCGATCGCTGGCCGCAATGCGCGCATGGCACGTGTCACGTCGACCTGGCGCCTGCACGCCCGGGCGCGCACGCTGACCACGCCGGGCGGTATCTCCCTCACCCTGGGCGACAACGACTGGACGGTGATGAACGCGCTGGGCGAGAGCAGCCACCAGACCGTCAGCCATGCCGAGCTGTGCCGGCTGCTCGGTCGCGAGGCCAGCGACGAAGCCGCCAACTGGCTGCACGCGACGATCTACCGGCTGCGCCGGCGCGTCGAGGCCGCCTCCTCCGAGCCCCTGCCGCTGCAGTCGCAGTCGCGCGTGGGCTACACCTTCCGGGCGCCACTGGTGCGCAGCTGAAGCAGGTGCGGCACCCAGGGCCGCGCGAAGGGTGATCCGGTTCGGGGAGCTGAGGCTCTCGGTGCCTCGACCGTGTGGCCCAGGCGGGCAAAGCCGTGACGCAGATGGACCAGGCTACGCAGCAGAACGCAGCGTCGGTCGAGGAGAGCAGCGGCAGTTTGTCTCGTCAATCAGAACTAATCTGGTTTTTGCCGAGTTGTCTACCTATTGCGTGCCAAGCATCTGTCGAAGATGCAGCTGGACGTCGAAAGGATCGGAGGCTTCCGATCACGGGTTCACGTCGCGACAAAACTGCGCAAAAAAGAGGAGCCTCGTGGACACCCCGACCCCGCAAACCGCCCCAACGACGGCCCCGCCGATCGGCGCTGCAGTCTTGACGTCGCTGCGCGAATTCCTGGCCTTCAAGCTCGGCGCCGAGGAGTACGGCATCGACATCCTGCGGGTGCAGGAAATCCGCTCCTACGAAGAACCCACGCGCATCGCGAACGCACCGGCCTTCATCAAGGGCGTCGTCAACCTGCGCGGCGTGATCGTGCCGATCGTCGACATGCGCCTGAAGTTCAACCTTGCCGAGGCCAGCTACGACAGCTTCACCGTCGTCATCGTGCTGAACATCGGCTCGCGCGTCGTCGGCATGGTCGTCGACGCGGTGTCCGATGTGATCACGCTGACCCCCGAGCAGCTGCGCCCGGTACCCGAGTTCAATTCGGCCATCCAGAGCGATCACCTGCTCGCCATCGGCGCCATCGACCAGCGCATGCTGATCCTGGTCGACATCGAGAAGCTCATGACCGGCGCCGAGATGGGGCTGGTCGAACACACGCTGCAGTAAACCCTCACCCAAAGGCCAAGGACAACTCACCATCATGAAATTCACAGACTTCAAGATCGGCACCCGCCTTGCCGTTGCCTTCGGCATCGTGGCACTGCTGTCGGTCACCTCGGCCGGGCTGGCGCTCAACAAGCTCTCGGGCATCGAAAACAACCTGGAGGACGTCGTCACGTCCAGCAACGTCAAGATGGCGCTCAGCAACGACATGGCGACTGCCGTGCACGTGGTCGCGCGCGGGGTCCGCTCCCTGGTGATCCTCGAGGACAAGGCCGAAATGGAGCGCGAGGCGGCGATCATCACCAAGGCGCGCCAGGACTACACCAAGGCCTGGGAGGCCCTCGAGAAGTTCCCGCCCGGCGAGGTCGCCAAGGCCAATCGCACCAAGATCGCCGCTGCACGCGAAGTTGCTTACCCGCTCAATATCAAGGTGATGGAGCTCGGCCTGGCCAGCAGGAAAACCGACGGGACCACCCTGCTGATGACGGAGGCCGCCCCGGCCACCACGAAGTGGTTGGCCGCCATCGAACAGAACATCGCCTACCAAAAGGATCACAACGAGAAGCAGTATGCCCAGGCCGGGGCCGACTACGAGAATGCGCGCAACCTGTTGATTGCAGCCAACGTCGTCAGCCTGGTGCTCGCGATCCTGCTCGGCTGGACGATCACGCGCTCGATCACTGCACCGATGAACCGGGCCAAGGACGCTGCAGCGCGCATCGCCGACGGCGACTTGACGGTTGCGCTCAGCGCTGACGGCAAGGACGAAACGGCCCAGATGCTGGCCTCGCTGGTCAACATGAAGGACAACCTGTCACGCATCGTTGGCGGCGTGCGTCAGAACGCAGAAGGCGTGGCCAGCGCCTCGGCGCAAATCGCCCAGGGCAACAACGACCTGTCGGCGCGCACCGAAGAACAAGCCTCGGCGCTGGAGGAGACCGCCGCGTCGATGGAAGAGCTGAGCTCCACCGTCAAGCAGAACGCCGACAACGCCAGGCAGGCCAATCAGCTGGCGCTCGGTGCCTCGACCGTCGCGATCAAGGGCGGCGAAGTGGTCAGCGAAGTCGTGACCACGATGAAGGGCATCAACGACAGCTCCAAGAAGATCGCCGACATCATCAGCGTGATCGACGGCATCGCCTTCCAGACCAACATCCTGGCGTTGAACGCCGCGGTCGAGGCCGCGCGCGCCGGCGAGCAGGGCCGCGGCTTCGCGGTGGTGGCCAGTGAAGTGCGCAGCCTGGCCGGACGCAGCGCGGACGCGGCCAAGGAGATCAAGCAACTGATCAGCGCCAGCGTGGAACGTGTCGCGCAAGGCACGGCGCTGGTCGACCAGGCGGGCACCACGATGAGCGAGGTCGTGGCTTCGATCCAGCGCGTGACCGACATCATGGGCGAGATCAGCGCGGCCAGCCAGGAGCAGAGCGCCGGTGTGGCCCAGGTGGGCGAGGCCGTGACGCAGATGGACCAGGCCACGCAGCAGAACGCCGCGCTGGTCGAAGAAAGCGCGGCCGCCGCCGAGAGCCTGAAGTCGCAAGCCCAGGAACTGGTCTCGGCGGTGTCGGTGTTCAAGCTCGCGCAAGGCGACGCGGTGCA
>JAABTC010000096.1 GCA_011390055.1 Burkholderiales bacterium
ACACGCCACGCACGACCATCGTCGCCTGCGTGATGCAAGGCAAGGCCGCCTACTGGGCCCACTGCGGTGATTCGCGCCTGTACATGGTGCGCGGTGACAAGCTGATCGCCCGCACGCGCGACCATTCGTACACCGAGCTGCAGGAAACGCTGTCGCACGTGGTGCCGATGGGCGAGAAGTTCAACCGCAACGTGCTCTTCACCTGCCTGGGCAGCCCGGGCAAGCCGGTCGTCGACACCGCCGGCCCGCTGTTGCTGCATGCGGGAGATCGCATGCTGCTGTGCTCCGACGGGCTGTGGGGCGCGGTCACCGACAACGTGATCGCCGAGCAATTGGCCCAGCGTCCGATCTCCGACTCCGCCCCCGAGCTGGTCGAGCAGGCCTTGCGCAACGCCGGGCCGAAGAGCGACAACGTGACCGTGATCTCGGTGGAGTGGGAATCGGCCGAAGACAGCGATGGTGCGGCCGGCGTCTCGACCCAGAGCCTAGGCGACGAGGTCTTCGCCTCGACCATCCAGGCCAGCGTGATCGGCGATCTTGCCTCCGATGAGCTCGACGAAGCCGAGATCGAACGCTCGATCAAGGAAATCAACGACGCGATCCGGCGTTCGAACGAAAAGAAGACCTGATGACCGAATTCCTGCGCAACGCTGGCCGCACCGCCCACGCCCTGCGTCCCTTGCGCATCGAACGCGCCTACACCAAGCATGCCGAAGGCTCGGTGCTGATCGCCTTCGGCGCCACGCAGGTGCTGTGCACCGCCTCGGTCGAGGAACGTGTCCCACCGCACAAGCGCGGCAGCGGCCAGGGCTGGGTGACCGCCGAGTACGGCATGTTGCCGCGTGCCACCCACACCCGCAGCGACCGCGAGGCCGCGCGCGGCAAGCAGAGTGGTCGCACGCAGGAGATCCAGCGCCTGGTCGGCCGCTCGCTGCGCGCGGTGTTCGACCTCGCCAGTCTGGGTGAGCGCACCATCACGCTCGACTGCGACGTGCTGCAGGCCGATGGCGGCACCCGCACCGCAGCCATCACCGGCGCCTTCGTCGCGGCACACGACGCGGTCACGTGGCTGCTGGCCCAGGGCCGGATTGCCAAGAGCCCCATCCGCGACCACGTGGCCGCGATCTCGGTCGGCCTGCTCGAAGGCACCGCGCTGCTGGACCTCGAGTACAGCGAAGATTCGGTCTGCGACACCGACATGAACGTCGTGATGACCGGCGCCGGCGCCTACGTCGAGGTGCAAGGCACCGCCGAGGGCGCCGCCTTCACCCGCACCCAGATGGACGCGTTGCTGGGTCTGGCCGAACGTGGCATCGCCGAGCTGGTGGCCGCGCAGAGGGCTGCGCTGGCCGCCTGATCGGCTGCGCGATGCTCCCTGGGACCGTGGTGCGCTTCGTGCCATGAAGCTGGTGCTGGCGTCGAACAATGCCAAGAAGCTGAGCGAGCTGAAGAGCCTCTTCGCGGGCCTAGCGATCGAATTGCTGGCGCAGTCGACGCTCGGCATCGATGAAGCCGAGGAGCCGCATGCGAGCTTCGTCGAGAACGCCCTGGCGAAGGCGCGGCATGCGGCGCGTGCCGGTGGGTTGGCGGCCATCGCCGACGACTCCGGCCTGTGCGTCGCGTCCCTGGGCGGCGCTCCGGGCGTGCATTCGGCGGTGTACGCCGGCGCGCCTGTGGCTTCCCACCCACCCACCGTCGACCGCGAAAGCCTGCGGCGTGCGCAGGACGCCGCCAACAACGCGCTGCTGCTCGAGCGCCTGCACGGCGTCGCCGATCGCAGCGCCCGTTTCGTCAGCACGCTGGTGGCCGTGCGCCATGCCGACGATCCCGAGCCACTGATCGCCTTCGGCCGCTGGGAGGCTCGCGTGCTCGAGGCGCCGCGGGGCGAGGGGGGCTTCGGCTACGACCCGCTGGTCTGGATCGAAACGCTGGGCGCCAGCGTGGCCGAGCTCGACGCGGCACAAAAGAACCGGCTCAGTCACCGCGCGCTGGCTGCGGCCGAGATGCGCGTGCTGATGCGCGCGGCCTGGCAGCTCGGCTAGTGTGAAAGAAAGCCCGATCCGCATCCACCCGCGCGCGTCCGCGTTGCCGGCTGGCAGCGTGCGCCTGAGCGCACTGCCGCCGCTGGCCTTGTACGTGCACCTGCCGTGGTGCTTGAAGAAGTGTCCCTACTGCGATTTCAATTCGCACGCGTCGGGCACCGGCGATCTGCCTGAAGCGCGCTACCTCGATGCGCTGGTGGCCGACCTGGATGCAGCGTTGCCCCAGGTATGGGGCCGCCGCATCCACAGCGTCTTCGTCGGTGGCGGCACGCCCAGCCTCTTTTCGCCCGACAGCATCGACCGCCTGCTCGCTGCGGTGCGAGCCCGTCTGCCCCTGGAGCCCGGCTGCGAGATCACGCTGGAGGCCAACCCCGGCACCTTCGAGCGCGACCGCTTCCGTGCCTTCCGTGCGGCGGGCGTGACACGCCTGTCGGTGGGTGTGCAAAGCTTCGACGACGCGATGCTCGCGCGCCTGGGCCGCGTGCACGACGGGCGGCAGGCACGCGAAGCGCTGGCCGAAGCGCGCGAGGCGTTCGTGACCTACAACCTTGACCTGATGTATGCCTTGCCGGGCCAGACCCTGCAGGCCCTGCACGCCGACCTCGACACCGCGCTGTCGTTCGAACCACCGCACCTGTCGATCTACCACCTGACCGTGGAGCCGAACACCGCGTTCGCGCTCGCGCCACCGGTGCTGCCCGACGACGACCTGGCCAGCGACATGCTGGACGCCATCGCCGAGCGCACCGCTGACGCCGGCCTGGCGCGCTACGAGGTCTCGGCCTTCGCCCGGCCCGGCCACCGTTGCGCGCACAACCTGAACTACTGGCAGTTCGGCGACTACCTGGGCCTTGGTGCGGGCGCGCACGGCAAGCTGAGCTTTCCCGACCGCATCGTGCGCCAGGTGCGCTGGCGCGAGCCGGCGATCTACATGGAGCGTGCGCTGGCGGGGCAGGCCGTCTCGAACGAGCAGGCGATCGCGCCCGACCAGCTGCCCATCGAGTACGTGATGAACACGCTGCGCCTGGTCGAGGGCTTCGAGCTCGCGCGCTTTGCCGAGCGCACGGGGCAGTCGGTGGGGCTGATCGACGCAGCGCTGCAGCGCGCGGCCGCGCGCGGGCTGGTCGAGCGCGACGCCTTTCGGGTGCGCCCGACGGCGCGCGGCTTCGACTTCCTGAACGATTTGCAGGGGCTGTTTCTGTGAGGCCCGCAGGTGCCTCGGCCTCTTCGCAAACGTGGGAGTTGGCAGGTCCAGGCGCCTTTGTTCGCGGCGTCGCACGCGCGACGCGCTGCTAGACTGGTCCGCACTTTGAGCGATGCAGCCAAGCTCCCGTTGCAGGTCGATACGGCCTTGTCGCTGCTGCGTCAGTCGGGGCAACCCGCACCGCTGGGCACGCCAGGCAGCCCCGAGTGGATGCAGGGCCTGATCGATGCGCTGTGCCAGTTGTCCAGCCGCGATGCGCTCACGGGCCTGGCCAACCGGCGCCACTTCGAACTGGTGCTCGGCCGCGAGATCGATCGGGTGGCACGCGCGGGCGAGCCGGCATTGCTGCTGATCGTCGACATCGACCACTTCAAGCAGGTCAACGATCAGCATGGACACAACGCGGGCGACGAGGTGCTCAAGGCCGTGGCGCAAGCTCTGGTCGAGTGCGTGCGCCCGATGGACACCGTGGCGCGCATCGGCGGCGAAGAGTTCGCCATCGTGCTGCCGAATTGTTCGCCGGCCTTCGGCCCGACGGTGGCGGCGCGCGTGCGCCACTGCGTCGAGCGTCGCCAGGTCAAGATCGGCATGTCGCAGGAAATCGGCGTGACCATCAGCCTGGGCGGTGCCTTCGCACCTCAGTGGGTGCGATCTTCCGTGCGCCTGTGGCTCGAGCGCGCCGACCTGCAGCTCTACAACGCGAAGGCAGCCGGTCGCAACCGTGCTGCGTTCGAACCTGCGGCGGTGTCGATGGTCTCGGCCGAAGAAAAGGGCCTGCTGTTCCACATGTCGGAGTTCGGCTCGGTGGCAGTCGATCCTGAAACCGGATCGCCACCATGATGCTCACAAACCCCGAAGGCGCGCAGCCTGTGTCGACCCGACGCGCCCGCATCACCGCGGTGACCAGCGGCAAGGGCGGCGTGGGCAAGACCTTCGTCTCGGCCAACCTGGCCGCGGCGCTGGCCCGCCGCGGCGAGCGCGTGCTGGTGCTCGATGCCGACCTGGGCCTGGCCAACCTCGACGTGGTGCTGAACCTCAGCCCCAAGATCACGCTGCACGACGTCTTCGTCGGTAAACACGTGCTCCAGGATGCGATCCTGCCGGTGGCAGGTGGCTTCTCGGTGCTGCTGGCCGGCTCGGGCATGGTCGAGTACTCGCGCCTGACGCCCGAGGTGCGCGACCAGCTGCTCGCGACCCTCGAAGCGGTGACGCCGCTCTTCGACCGCGTGCTGCTCGACACGGGTGCCGGCATCTCCGACGTCGTGCTCTACACGCTGTCGCTGGCGCATGACGTGCTGGTCGTCACCACCCCGGAGCCCACCGCGCTGACCGACGCCTACGCCACCATCAAGGTCCTGGCCGCGACGCAAGGCCGCCGTGCACTGTGGCTGGCGGTCAACCAGACCTTGCGGCACGGCGACGGGCGCACCATCGCACACCAGCTGCAGCGTGTGGTCGACCGCTTCGTCAACCCCGGCCTGGAAGCGCCGGTCCGGCTTGATTTCGTCGGCGAGGTGCCGACCGACCCGCATGTGCGCACCGCCGTGCAAAGGCGTCAGCTGCTGCTCGAGCTCTACCCTGGCACGCCGGCCGCGGCCGCAGTGCTGGCCATCGCCGGGCGCCTCGCACTCTAAGTCTTTGCCGCGCGCTGCGATCGCAGCAGCACCAGCAAGGCGCCGTGGCCGCCGTCGGCCGCGCGGGCCTGGGTGAAGGCGATGACCTGGTTCTTCTGCACCAGCCAGCGCTTGACCTTGTCCTTCAACACCGGTTCGCGGCCCGGTGAGCCGTTGCCCTTGCCGTGCACGACGCGCACGCAGCGCAGGCCGTCGCGTTCGGCCTGGCGCACGAAGGCGGTCAGGGCCTCACGCGCAGCGTCCCGGCGCAGGCCGTGCAGGTCGAGCTGGCGCTGGATCGACCAGTGTCCCTGGCGCAGGCGGCCCACCACGTCGGCGCCCAGGCCCGGACGGCGATAGCTCAGCGCATCGTCGGTGTCGAGCAGGGTCGTGACATCGAAATCGTCGGACAACGACGATGCCAGCGCGGCCGCTTCGTCCAGCTGGCGCTGGCGCGGCACGGGTTCGACCGGCGGGCGCGGCAAGTGGGCGTGTGTGCGCGCGCGCAGCGGCGTGACCGGGCCTGCATGGTTGCGAAAGCGATCGCGTTCCTCGCGTTCGCGCGCGGCGGCCTCGGCCAGCGCCGCCTGGCGCTCGGCCTGGGCCCGGGCTGCGTGCAGCATGCGCTCCTTCAGCGCCACCAGGCGCGCCAGGTCCGCCGGCTTCATCTAGAGCAGGCCGCGTTCGGCAAACGACAGCACCGACGTGCCGCCGACCACCAAGTGGTCGAGCACGCGCACGTCCACCAGGGCCAGCGATGCGCGCAGGCTTTGCGTCAGGAACTCGTCGGCGCGCGAAGGCTCGGCCACGCCGCTCGGGTGGTTGTGCGCCAGCACCACCGCCGCGGCGTTCAGCGCCAGCGCCCGTTTGACGATCTCGCGCGGGTGCACGCTGGTCTGCGTCAGACTGCCGCGGAACAGGATCTCGAAGGCCAGCAGCCGGTGCTGGCTGTCGACGAAGAGCACCGCGAAGACCTCGTGGCCGAGGTGGCGCATCTGCAGGGCCAGGTAGTCCTTGACGCGGTTCGGTGAGTCGAACACCGGCCGCTCGACCATCTGCTGCAGCAGCGCGCGCCGCGCCAGCTCGAGCACCGCAGCCAGCTCGGCGCGCTTGGCCGGCCCCAGGCCCTTGACGGCCGCCAGTGCCGCGACGTCGGCCTGCAGCAAGCCCGCGATGCCGCCGAAGCGCTCGAGCAAGGCCTGCGCGAGCTGCAGCACGCCCTGACCAGGCAGGCCGGTGCGCAACAGCAGCGCCAGCAGCTCGGCATCGGCCAAGGCGCCGGCCCCGCGGGCCAGCAGCTTTTCGCGCGGCCGCGCGTCGGCGGGCAGGTGCAGAAGGGAGTTCAAGTGCGGCCCCGTAAAATCACGACCAGTCTATCGCCCAGCGCGGCCGCGAGCGCGTGCTGCCGCACGCACCGCGCACGTGCCCCTTGCGCCCCTAACCGCTGTCTGCCTTGACCACGATTGCCGCCGACTCCTTCCTGACGCTGCACTACCGCCTGGCCGGCCCCGACGGTGCGCCGGTGGTCGACACCTTCGCGGGCCAGCCGGCGACCCTGTCGCTCGGCACCGGCGAGCTGGCGCCGGCGATGGAAGCCCGCCTGGTCGGCCTGGCCGAGGGCGCCCGCGAAAGCTTCGAGATGGCCTCCGGCGAGGCCTTCGGCGAACGCAATCCTGCCCTGCTGCAGCGTGTCAAGCGCAGCCTGCTGGCGCAGTGGGGCGATGCCGACGCGCACTATGCGGTCGGCGACGTGGTGCAGTTCCCGACGCCCGGCGGGCAGGGCGCCTACGCAGGCGTGGTGCGCGAACTGGGCCCCGACTGGCTGTTGTTCGATTTCAACCATCCGCTGGCCGGCCAGCCGGTGCGGCTGGACGTGCACGTGATCGGGGTGCTGTAGATGTCGCTCGAAGAAGTGGTGC
>JAABTC010000097.1 GCA_011390055.1 Burkholderiales bacterium
CACGCAGGCGCTGGTCGGTGGCGAGCTGACGCGGCGTTTCAACAGCTACAGCGACCTGCATCGCAACAACCTCTTCAACTCAATTTCAACCTACCGGCAGTCGAACGGCGCTTTGTACGCGAGCCATCCAGAGTACGCGCGCACGCAAACGATGCTGGGCCTGTGGGCTTACAACTCGTGGCGCAACCGGGACGACTTCGCGGCGTCGCTCGCGTCGGCAGCGGACTACGTGACTGCGACCCAAGAGTCGACCGGAAGCTGGTTTGCCGACCACGCGAGCGGCTGGTGGGCAGCACGCTCGACCAACACCGCCTTCAATCTGAAGAGCTTGGCCGAAGTCGTCGAAACGCTCAATCGTGTTCCGGCGCCCCACGCCCATGCGCGCCAGACGATTCTCAGCGGCGGGGGTCTGAACGGCACCTACACGCTGGCCAAGAACAGCACGGGGCAGGTCATCGTGGCGAACTACAACGTCGGCACGGTGATGGCCGTCAGTCCCAACGGCTCGGCTCAGACGCTCATATCGGGTCTGACCAACCCTTACGGCTTGGCGCACATGCCGGACGGTTCATTGCTCGTCAGTACGCGCAACGGGATCGTCCGGCGCGCGCCGGATGGCACCGCCTCGTCCTTCGCACCGCTGCCTTCGGCCAGTGTGTTTGGCGATCTGGCACTGTTGCCCGACGGTCGCGTGCTGATGGCGTCAGCTGGCAATCACTCGATCTACGCCTACCCGCCCGGCGGTGGCGCGCCCTCCGTGTACCTCGCCGGGGGTCTGTTGAACGGCCCGACCGGCATGGTGGCCGATGCCGCCGGCAATATCGTCGTGGCCAACTACTACGGCCAGTCGATCGTCCGCGTGCGTCCCGACAAGACCACGGAAGTCGTCGTGCGCTGGACCAATGGCAACCCTCGCGGCATCGCCAAACTCGGCAGCGCGTGGCTCGTCGGCACCACCACCGGTGTCTACCGCTACAACGCCGACTGGCAGGGTGAACGCTTGTGGCACGAACAAAGCGATGCCGTGGAGGTGCTGGCCGACGGCACGATCGTCACCGGCAACGGCGCATCGCTGTTGTCACGCCTGGTGCCGCAGACGATCGACAGCACGGCCAAGGTCGCCGCCTACTCGGCTGCCATCGGCAAGGCGAACACCTGGCTGCTCTCCGACGGCAACACCAATGCCAGCAGCAACATGGAGACGGCCCACCGCCTGATCGGTTTGGGTGCGGCACGGGGCTTCTACAGCGGGACACCCGCGGCCAGCGCGATCCAGACCAAGATGGAACAGATCGGCATGACGCTGCGCAGCCGACAGCGCAGCGATGGTGGCTGGGGCATGACCACGGGGCATGGCAGCGACTCGATGGTCACCGCCATGGTCGGCTACGCGCTGGACCACCTCAACCCCTCGGCCGACGACCCCATCGTGCGCAAGGCGATCCAGTTCCTGCTGAGCCGTCAACAGTCGGACGGATCGTGGGGCAACGAGAACGGCATTCTCGGCACCCGCCTTGCGGCGACCACCTGGGTCGAAATATGGCTGCCGATCGCGCTCGACCGCATCGGCGGCATCGACACCCAGCTGACACTTCGTCTGCCCTCGAACATCGCGTTCTCGAACCCGACGACGCCACCTTCGAGCGTGGTCGCCAACGCCGACGGCAGCGCCACGCACAAGTGGACGCTGAACTCGGTCACTTCGACCGGCCGCGACCTGCAGTTCGACCTGACGCTCGCCGACATGCTGGCAGGGGAGAGCCGGCCTGCTGCGCTCGACGCTTTCCTCAGCTTCAACAACAGCTTCACGAACCAGTCGATCGACGCCGCGATCGGCATTCCGGCGGTGCGCGCCTCGGCCTACCTCGACGTGGCTGTGCGCACGGACAAACCCGCCTACGGTGCCGACCACCCGGTCATCGTCAGCGCGCCGGTGGTCAACGGCGGCGCCGGCGCGAATGCGGCATCGGTTCGACTTGCCGTGCTTGCACCGGACAACAGCCTCGTCAGCGAGCTGGGTGTCTTTGCCACCGGATCGATTGCGGCGGGCGCCACTCAAACGGTGAACGCGCTGTGGAACACCGGCACGTCCATCGCCGCACCCGGCTACAAGGCACGCGCCGTCCTCTTGGGCGCACAAGGGCAGGAGCTGGCTGCCGCCGTCGCACCGTTCGCCATCGGGAGCAGCAGCGCGCAAGCTGCATCGGCCAAGATCGTGGCCGACCGCAGTGCCTACGGGCCCAGCGACACGGTGCAGCTCACCGACACGCTGCGCAATCTCGTCAGCAACGGCATCCTGGAGAACCTCGCAGCACACACCGACATCCGCGACGCGAACGGCGTGGTCGTCTGGCAAACCAGCCAACCGGTGGCCCAGCTGGTGGGCGGTGCGTTGAAGGAGTTGCGCTACAGCGCACCCTTGATCAATGCAGTGCCCGGCCCTTACAGCGCCAACCTGATGCTCAAGGACGGTCTGGGCGTCACGCTCGCCAGTGCCGCCACGGCGTTCACGGTCAGCGACAGCGCCAACACCGGCGCTGGCCTGAAAGGCACGCTGGCGGCCGTGCCGACCGAGGTTTATGCGGGCGACGCCGTGGCGCTGAGCTGGAGCGTCAGCAACGCCGGCAACGCCGTCTTCAGCGGACTGCCGGTGGCCGTGCGCATCATCGACCCTGCCACCGCGCAGGAAGTGGCGCAAGTACCAACTCAGCTGGACCTGGCGTTGGGACAGACCGTTCAGCGCGCGCAAAGCTGGAGCACAGCCGACCACCACCTCGGCAGGGTCTTCGTGGCCGCCCTCACTGCGAGTCTCCCCAACGGCACCAGCGTCACCTTGGCGCAAGACAGTTTCCGCGTCGTCGAGCCGCCGATCAAGCTCGAACTTGGCGTGCACGGCCGCAGTGAGGCACGTGTGCTCGCCCTGGTGTCCTGCCCGCCTGGCGATGACACCGCGCGGCCGGACGAACCGACCTGCCTGAACATGCGCGTGCGGGGCCTCGATGCGGCGCTCACCACGTTGGGCGTCGTGCACACGATCGTGACCACCAAGGTCGACTTCGAACGCGAACTGCGTTCCGGCCGGTACAACACGTACTGGATCAGCGGCGGCAGCCAGAAGCTCGACGACACGCTGGTCAAGGAAGTGCGAGCGGCCGTGCAGCGTGGCGACGGCTTGGTGCTCGACGGCGTGCACGACTCCCGCAACCAGTTGCTGCATCCGGTGGCGGGCGTCAAGCAGATGGGCAAGCTGGCGGGCACCGATCAGACGGTCGAGGTGCTCAGCAGCCCTCTGTTCGCGCTGGGCAACGTCGCGACGGCGGGCCGCCCGACCGTGTTCGCGATCGACAGCGCCGAAGTGCAGGCGCAGTTCACGCAGTCGAGCGGCAACCACCAGCCCGCTGCGGCCATCGTCACGAACCTGTACGGTGCGGGTCGCAGCGCGCTGTTCGCCTTCGACCTGCTGCAGCGCCTGGCTGAGGTCCCCAGCGACGCGGCTCAGCTCGACCTGGTGCGCAGGGCGCTCGGCCACCTCGCGACCCGTGACGATCTCACGCTCCAACACGGCATCACCGCGTCGAGCCTCGAGGTCTTCAACAGCGTAAGCCAAGCGGCCGATGTTTGGGTGCAGGCGACTCTGCCGGCAGGCGTGCGCTTCGTGAGTGCCAGCGCAGAAGCCTCGGGCCTGCAACCCGACGCACAAGGCAAGGTCAACTGGCGCTTCACGCTGCCGGCCGACCAGCGCCTGAGCGTCGCCCTGCGTGTGGCCGTGGATGTTGCCGGGCCGGTCGACCTACCGATCACGGTGCAGGCCGCTCGTGCAGGCAGCACGGTGTTCAAGGTCTATGACACCGGCGCATTGACCCTCGACGTGCGCACGTTGCCGCAAGCGGCAGAAGACGCCGTGCTGGCGATCGCTGCCTTGCTGCCGACCAGCAACAACGAGGCGAATGCGAAGAGCCGTGCGACCACGGCAGCCGTCGACGCGCAGACGCTGGCGGGCCAAGGCCGCTTCGAGTCCGCGATTGCCGCGTGGATCAACGCGGCCGACGAACTGTTGCGCATCGATACGGTCGATGGCCAGGCCGCTCGCACGGCGGTGGCCCGCGCGATCGAAGGCGGCGAGCTGGCACTGCAACGCCAGCTCGGTCTGCAATGAACGCCGTGCCGCAGCGAGACCCACAACACCAGCCATCGCCAGGGAGACAGCACGTGGGACTGAACGCGAGACTGATGCGGTTCGTCTTGGCCCTGTTGTTGCCGCTGGTCGTGCCGATGCCAACGGCCTGGGCGCAAGGCAAGTCCGTCGCCATGCGCGGTGACGCGGGTCACGGCGACCAGGCTCTGGCGCTCGAGGTTCAAAGATCGACCCGGTCTTACCTGGCCGCACTCGACGACCGGCAGCGCGGCGAGCCCCAGCGGCTGGCGCTGCTGAAGGATGCGGGTGCGCGGGCTGCGCAACTGGCGCGGGCCCAACCTGCGTTGCGCAGCCGCTTCGACAGCGACGCGCAACGCCTCGCGGGTCTGGACTTGCCGGCTTCGATACTCGAGCGTCAGCGCAGGACAGCTGAATCGGTCCGGGAGCGCTCCACCCGAATGGAGGCCGTGGCGCATCGCTTTGCCGACGTTGCCGCTCTAGGACGCCATGATCTGGCGCGCGGCGCAGCCAACGACTATCTGCAGCAGGCCGCTGCGCACGAACCGCGGGCGCAGAAGCCGCAGCGCAAGCCCAACCCTGCTTGGCAAAGCCAGGCGCCGAACATCGAGCCCCAGGGTCTCTACCAGCGACTGCTAGGGGGTCCGCGCTGGCTGGCTGCAGCCGGCAGCCTGTCCGGCATCGTGCTGTCGGAGCTGGCAGACACGCCTGCGCCGCAACCGGCCGATCTGGCACCGACGCCACTGACGCAAGCCGGCGCCGACATCCGGGCCAAGGTCAACGAGCTGGGCAACCACCCCGTGCGCATCCACAACTGGGTGCGCAACGCCATCGCCTTCACACCCGGCTGGGGCGCGACCCAGACCGCCGATGCCACCTACGCCAATGGGGCCGGCAACGGCTATGACATTGCCAACCTGCTGGTCGCGATGCTGCGCCAGGCCAACGTGCCGGCGCGCTACGTCTACGGCACGGTCGAGGTACCGGCAGCGCTGCTGCCACGCTGGCTCGGTGTCGACGCGACTGCAGCGGCCCAGCTCTTCGCCCGTGCGGGTGTGCCCGCGCAGGCCGTCACCCAAGGCAATGCCATCACCGGCCTGCGCTTCGAACATGTGTGGGTCGAGGCCCACGTCCCTGGCATTCCTTCGCGCGGCACGGCAACCGCTCCCGGAGACAGCTGGTGGCCGATGGATGCTGCGTTCAAGATGCAGGTGTCGAGCAACGGCCTGGACCTGAAGAGCGTGCTGGCCGTCAATGCCGCCGGCATTCTCGATGCTGCCAAGAGCGGTGCGCAATGCACCCGCGACTACGCGCTCAACCTCAATCGCGATGCGCTGGCTGCAGCGTATGCCGGCTACCACAATGCCGCCCAGCAACGCCTGGGTACCCTGGCTGCCGACGCACGCGTGGGGGACGTCATCGGTCGCCGTTCGATCGAGCAGCAGAACTACGCCGTGTTGCTCGACACCCAACCCTATGCCGTGTTGGCGCGCACCACCGGGCTCACCGAGCTGCCCGCCGCGTTGCGCTGGCAGCTGCGCCTGGCGCTGGGCACATCTGGGCAACCCGGCGCCGTCGAACTGGTGCGCGACCTTGCAGAGCTGCAGGGGCAGCGCTTGACGCTGTCTTTCGCTCCCGAGTCCGCGGATGATGCCAGCGCACTGCGCACCTTGCTCGCTCCCGCCCCGGGCGGCGCATTGCCCAGTGACATTGCTGCTTACCTCGTTCGCGTCAAAGCCGAAGTGCGTCTGAACGGGCAGGCCGTTGCGACCGGCGGCAGCTTCGTACTCGGCGAAGCGCTCGAGCTGCGCAGCACTTTGAGCGGCGGCAACGTGGCCACCGAAGCCGACGGCACGACGGACGTGATGGCCGGCGAGCTTCACGCCTGGGCTCTCACCGGTCACGGAGCCGGCACCGGCCCCACCGACGCCCAGCGCGCTCGCCTGCAAGCGTTGAAGGCCCGCCTCGACGCCCAGCAAGTGGGTGGTTTGGGCAGCGATGACATCGCCGGTGAATTCATGGCCGGTCTTGCACAGGCCTACGCGGCCAGCGTGGAGGCCAGCGCCAAGCTGTTCGAGCGCAGCGCCGGCACGCGCGAATGGCGCCTGCCGACGCTGGTTCGCGCCAGCACACGGCTGCAACCCAGCAGCGTGCAGGGCGTCGTCACGCAGGCGCAGCCGGTGGGGGTTGCGCTCGTCCTCGATCGCCTGGGCCGCGCCAGCAATGGATCGGCGGCCTACAACCGCCAGTCGCTCGAGCGCACCAGCGCTGCTGCGCATCAACTGCTCGAGCAGCTTTTCGGTGCCAGCAATCTGGCGGATGCCGGCGGCCGCTCGGCGCTGCGCGACATCGCACGGGCCGCCGTGGCGGGCCAGCGCCTCTACCTGGTCGACAACAGCAACGTCGGCACAGTTGTGCCGCAGCTCGACATCGGTGCCGCCGGGCAGGAGCGCGTGACGTTGGCTGCCAGTGCGGGCCTGCGCCTGCTGGCGCCATCGACGAGCGTGTTCGCCGATGGCATGGCCGCGGTGCCCATCGTGGGCGAAGACCGTACTGCCTCGGCAGGCTTGTACACGGTCGACGATCTGGCCGCGCCGCAACCGAGT
>JAABTC010000098.1 GCA_011390055.1 Burkholderiales bacterium
CGTGCAGATCAGGTTCGAGCCGGACATCGGCACGAACTCGGTGGGCTCCATCGTGATCATGCCGATGTCGCAATCGTCGCGCGCGGGCGGCGTGATCAGGTTGATGTGGCGGGCCACGCTGCCCCGCGGCTCGCACAGCAGCAGCCGGCGCAGGCCGTCCTGCTCGCGCTGCATCGCGGTCATGCGCTCGAACATGGTGCGACCGGGCGGCGGCAGCACACCGCCGACAATCACGTCGCCCACCTCGCCCTCGGCGTGGCAGCGGACGATGGAGATCACGCGTCGGCTTCTCATCGTGGGGCTTTCGTGGCTGGCAGCAGGCGGCCTTAAGCGAACCGCTGCGGTCGGAACGGCGAGAGGTCGAGCGCGCTCGGCCGCCCGGCCAGGAGGTCGGCCACCAGCCGCGCCGTGGATGCCGCCTGCGTCAGGCCCAGGTGACCGTGGCCGAAGGCGTAGGTCACGCGCGCGTCGCGCGCGGCGGGGCCGATGGCCGGCAGGCTGTCGGGCAGCGACGGGCGAAAGCCCATCCACTGGGTGCCACCCTCGGTGGCCAGGCCCGGCATGAAGCGCTTGGCCTTGGCCAGCAGCACGTCAGAACGCTTGAAGTTGGGCGGCGCGTCGAGGCCGGCGAGCTCGACGGCACCGCCCACGCGCACGCCGCAGGCGAGCGGCGTGACGACGAAGCCGTGGCCGCCGAAGGTGAGTTGGCGCTTGAGATCGAAGGCCGCCACTGGCAGCGTCGTGTTGTAGCCGCGCTCGGTTTCGAGCGGGATGCGCTCGCCCAGCGTGCGCGCGAGGCGGTGCGACCACGCGCCCGCGGCCACCACGACCTGCTGCGCCGTCATGCGCTGTGCCCCCGCCAGCGGCACGTCGATACCGCCGGCGGCAGGCGCGAGCGCCAGCGCTTCGCCCTGGCGGAGCCGTCCGCCCAGCTCGGTGAAGCGGCGCGCGAGTGCCAGCGTCAACAGCAGCGGATCGGTGACCGTCTTCCAGGCGGGCAGGAAGGTCGCCGCGACGAGCGTGGGAGAGAGCCCGGGCTGCAGCTCGGCGATCGCCTGCGGGCCGTGCAGGTGCGTGAAGGCGATGCCATGGTCGGCGCGGGCCTGCCAGCTGACTTGCGACGCCGTGAGCTCGGCCTCGCTCTCGTACAGGTGCAGCACGCCGTCGCTGCGCAGCATGTCGGTGGCACCGGCGGTGGCCAGCATGGCGTCGGTTTCGCCGATCGACAGGTCCATCAGCGCGGCCTGCGCCGCTGCGCTGGCCGCGACGCGCTCGGGGAAGCTCGCGCGCCAGAAGTGAAACAGCCAGGGCGCGATGCGCGGCAGGTACGCAGGAGCGATCGAGAGCGGGCCGAGCGGGTCGAGCAGCCAGCGCGGCGCCTTGCGCAGGATGCCGGGCGAGGCCAGCGGCAGGATGTCGGTGAACGCGAGTGCGCCGGCGTTGCCACGGCTCGCCTCGGCCGCGACGCCCGTGCGATCGATCACCGTGACTTGGCGGCCTTCGCGCTGCAGGCGCAAGGCGATGGCCAGGCCGACGATGCCGGCACCGATCACCAGCACGTCGCACGCCAGGTCGGCGGCGGCCAGCGGCGGCAGCGTCACGTCTTGCGGCTTCGCTGTCGCAGCCACCTCAAAGCACCGACTTCAGGAACTCCACGGTCTCGGGCTCGCGCGGATGGCCGATGACCTGCTCGGGCAGGCCGATCTCGTGGATGCGACCGGACTTGAAGAACGCCACGCGGTGCGAGACCTCGCGCGCGAACGCGATCTCGTGCGTCACGACGATCATCGTCATGCCTTCGGCGGACAGGATGCGCATCGTGTCGAGCACTTCGCCCACCAACTGCGGGTCGAGCGCGGACGTGACCTCGTCGAACAGCATGTAGTCCGGCGACATCGCCAGCGCGCGAGCGATCGCCATGCGCTGCTGCTGGCCGCCGGAGAGCTTGGAGGGGTAGACGTCGAGCTTGTCGCCCAGGCCGACATGGCGCAGCTTGGTGCACGCGATCTGGTCGGCCTCGTCGACGCTCTTGCCCAGCACCTTGCGCGGCGCCAGCATCACGTTCTCGCGCACCGTCAGGTGCGGAAATGCGTTCCATTGCTGGAACACGATGCCGATGCGCTGGCGCAACTGGTTCAGGTTGGTGTCGCGCGCATGCACGTCGGTGCCATCGACCAGGATGCGCCCGGCCTGGATCGACTCGAGCCCGTTGATGCACATCAGCAGCGTGGACTTGCCCGATCCCGAGCCGCCGATCACCGAGACGACTTCGCCCTTGCTGACCGTCATCGAGACGCCGCGCAGCACCTCGAGCGCGCCGAACGACTTGTGAACGTCCTGGATCTCAATCATCGTCACGCCACCGGGTTTCAAGGTACGCGCCGAAGCGCGAGATCGGGTAGCTCATCAGGAAGTAGATCAACCCGCACAGCATCAGCACCAGCAGCGGCTCCTGGATGCGGGTGACGATGACCTGCGACGCCCGCAGCAGCTCGACGATCCCGATCCACAGCACCAGCGAGGTGTCCTTCATCACACCGAGCGTGAGACCCACCCACGATGGCAGCGACACGCGCAGCGCGATCGGGTAGACGATGAGGCGCAGGTCCTGCCACCAGGTCAGCCCGAGCGAGCGAGCGGCGCGGCGCGTTGTGGAGGGCACAGCCAGCACGCCGGCGCGCACGATTTCGGCACAGTAGGCCGAGGTGTAGATCGCCAGGACCACGCAAGCGACGGTGAACGCGGACACGTCGACGCCGATGATCGACTTGAACGAGTTGGCGAGGATGAACTGGATCAGCAACGGGATCGAGCGGAAGACATCGAGCACGGCGCCCAACAACGCATTGACCCATGACGACGCGACGGCGCGCAGCACGCCGAACACGAAACCCATCACCGTGCCGCCGAGCACCGCCCAGAAGGTCAACGCCAGCGTCATGCCCGCGCCCTTGAGCATGAACCACAAGTCGGTGCGCGCGAAGTCGGTCTCGATCATCGCGGCGCCCTAGTAGCGGAACAGCCTTGCGGCCAGGAGCCGCGCCGACAGCGTGACGAACTTGGTGATGACGTAGTAGATCGCTGCGGCCATGACGAAGAACTCGAAGGTGCGGAAGGTGCGCACGTTGAGCTCCTGCGTGATGCCGGTCAGGTCGCTGTTGAGCCCGACCACGACACCGAGCGAGGTCATCAGGATGGCCCACACCATCTGGTTGGTCATCGGGTGGAACACGGTGCGAAACAACTGAGGCAGCACGATCAGGCGGAAGGCCTGCGGCGCGCTCATGCCCAGCGAGCGGGCGGCGCGCACCTGCGTCGGTGGGATCGCGCGCAAGCCGCCGCGGAAGGTCTCGGCGAGGTAGCCCGCGTTGTTGAAGGCGATGCCGATCAGCAGCGCCGGGAACGAGTCGACGAAGATGCCGAGCGAGCCGAGCCCGAAATAGATCATGTAGATCTGAAACAGCGCCGGCGTGTTGCGCGCCGTTTCGATCCACACCGAGGCGAACCCGCGTGCTACGCGCGATTTCGTGTTGCGCGCGAGCGCCAGACCGATCCCGCAGACGGTACCGACCACCATCGACAGGACGGCGATCTCGATCGTGACCAGCGCGCCGCCCAGCATGGACGGCAGCGCCTGGAAAGCCTGGTGCCAGTGAAACGTGTAGTTCATAGGCCAGGCCCTCGCTTCAGTCAGCGATAAACGCCCTTCACGGTGAGGTCGGGCATCGTGCCGCCGACCCACTTCGCGTACAGCTCCTGGGCGCGGCCGGTGCGGGTCTGCAGGTGGGTGAACAGGTTGAGGTAGTTGATCAGTCCGTACTCCTGGCGCAGCGCGATCAAGGAGACATAGTCAAGGTCGTACGGCGCGTCGCCGCCCATCTGCAGGTCCTTGTACTTGCCGGCCTTGATCGTGGCGGCGGCAACAGTGGAGGTGACCACCGTGGCCTCGATCTGGCCCTGCGACAGCGCGAGGAACACATCGGCCTGCGTCTGGTAGGCGCGGAACGAGCCCTTCGAGTCGTTCCACTTCTTGATGTCCTTCTCCAGCGCGATCGCCTCGTAAGTCCCGGTCACCGACCCGGTCTTGCGGCCCTTCAGGGTGTTGTAGGCGCCGATGTTGGTGCCCTTCTTGGTCAGGACCACCATCTTGAACACGAAGTAGGGGTGCGAGAAGCCGATCGTCTTGGCGCGCTGCAACGTGTCGGAGGTGGAGGCCACGCCGACGTCGGCACGGCCCGACACGAGGGCTGGAATGCGGTCGGGGAACGGTGTCTCGACGATCTCGGCCTTCACGCCGAGGGCCTTGGCAAGATCGTTGCAGGTGTCGACGTCGAAACCGATCGGTTCGTTCTTCTCGTCGCGCGATCCCATCGGTGGAAAGTCGAGCACGACCGCGCAGCGCAGCTTGCCCGAGGCGATGATGTCGTCGAGCTTGTCGGCCCGAGCGGCCGACGACAGCAGCAGGCACAACGCCCCTGCAACAGCGATCACGATCTTTGCTTTCACAGTCGATCCTTTCAGGGCGTGGGAGGGGCGTGACGGGCGCGGCCAGCGCGCACCGTCGCAGCGGATTATGTGCGATTGGATACAATATGCAATCGCGATTTGCTTGCGGCTGACGCCGTGGCGCTGGCTCCGTACGCGTCAGCCGAGACCCCATGCAAAAGGGTCGGCCGGATCGAAGACGAGGGTTGCGTCGAGCGTGACATGCGCGCGCCCGTGGATCGTCGGCAGCACCGCATCCGCCGGCACGCCGGCCCCGGTCGCGGGTGCTTCCGGCCGCGTGTAGCTGGCGCTGAACACGCTGCCGATGACGCTTTCCTGGCGCCAGACGACGCCCGGTGCGAGTTTGCCGTCGGCTGCCAGGCAGGCGAGCTTCGCGCTGGTACCGGTGCCGCAGGGTGAGCGGTCGTAGGCGCCTCCAGGACACAGGACGAAGTTGCGCGCATGGTTGGCCGCATCGACAGCGGGGCCGACCAGTTCGACGTGGTCGATCTCGGCACCGTCGCTTCCGGTCACCGCCTGCTGCTGCAAGGCAACGCGAACACGCGCTGCGAATGCGGTCAGTTCGCCCACGGCATGGGCGTCGAGCGTCAGGCCGTGGTCGTCGCACAAAAAGAACCAGTTGCCTCCCCAGGCGACGTCGCCGTGAACCACACCGTGACCGGCCACTTCGACGGCCACGCGCTTGGCGTGTCGAAACGAGGGCACGTTGGCGACGCTGGCCGAGCCGTCCGCGTGCAAGGTTGCGGTGACCGTGCCCACCGGCGTTTCGATGCGGTGGCGGCCGGGGCCGATGCGGCCCAGATGCGCGAGCGTGGCCATCACACCCAGTGTGCCGTGGCCGCACATCCCGAGGTAGCCGACGTTGTTGAAGAAGATCACGCCGCAGGCGCTCGACGCGTCCAGCGGTTCGCACAACAGCGCACCCACCACGACATCGGAGCCGCGCGGCTCGCACACCAAGGCCCTGCGCCAGGCGTCGTGCACTTCGAGAAAGCGCCGCCGACGGTCGAACAGCGTGCCGCCGCCCAGATCGGGGCCGCCGCTCACGACACAGCGCGTCGGCTCTCCGCCGGTGTGGGAATCGATGACGCGGGTCGTCGCGGGCGCGGTGCGGGGCATGGTGCGGGTTCCGGTTGCCATCAGAAGGCGGTCGCGTAGCGCTGCAGTTCCCAGTCGCTGACGTGGCGTGAGAACTCGGTGTGCTCGGCCCGTTTGAGCGCGATGAACTCGCGCGCCAGCGTGTCGCCGAGGGCGCCGCACACCGTGGCATCGGCCTCGAGGGCGTCGATGGCTTCGGCCAGGTGCTGCGGCAGCAGGCCGATGCCGTGCTCGGCAATCTGGGAAGGCGTCAGTTCGAACAGATCGTCGGTGCAATCGGGGCCTGGATCGAGCTCGCGTTCAATGCCATCCAGCCCGGCAGCGATCATGCCAGCGAGGATCAGGTACGGGTTGGCACTGGCGTCGGGCGCGCGCCATTCGAAGCGGCCGTGCAGCGTGCGGACCAGGGCGGTGCGGTTGTTGGGGCCGTGCGCGACATAGGCCGGCGCCCAGGTGGTGCCCGACAGCGAGTGGCCCACCGTCAGCCGCTTGTACGAGTTGACCGTGGGCGCGGCGAGTGCCGTGAGCGCGCCAGCGTGCGCCAGAAGGCCAGCGACGAACTGGCGGCCCATCGGCGAGAGCGTGGCCGCCAGATCGGCCGAGCCGTCGGCGCGGTGCGGCACGAAGACGTTGCGCGCGTTGTCGCGCAGCCCTTGCCAGAGGCTGACATGGCAATGCATGCCGCTGCCCGGCTGGTCGCCGAAGGGCTTGGGCATCATCGAGAAGCGCATGCCATGGCGCTCGGCCATCGCTTGCGCGGCCAGCTTGAAGAGCATCAGGTGGTCGGCCGTGGCGAGCGCATCGGCGAACGCGAAGTTGACCTCGTACTGGCCGTGCGCGTCTTCGTGGTCGAGCTGCAGCACGTCGAGGCCGCAGAGTTCGAGCGCCTCGTGCAGGTCGCGCAGGAACGGCAACTGGCGCGCCAAGCTCTGCAGGTCGTAGCTGGGCTTGTCCAGCGCGTCCTCGTCGTCGGCCGGGCGCCAGCGACCGTCGACCTGCTTCAACAGGAAGAACTCGGGCTCGATGCCGACATGCAGGGTCAGACGCCGGTCGGCCAGCCGGGCGATGGCGCGTTTGAGGACCTGGCGCGGGCAAGCGTCGAAGGGCTCGCCCGCGACGTGGCCGTCGGCGACGATGCGCG
>JAABTC010000099.1 GCA_011390055.1 Burkholderiales bacterium
GAAAATCGCCGTGAAGAGACCCACCGGGATGCCGATGGCGCGCTGCACGATGCCGGAATAGAAGTCGACGTTCGGGTAGAGCTTGCGCGCCACGAAGTATTCGTCTTCCAGGGCGATCTTCTCCAGCGCCATCGCCAGCTTGAAGAGCGGGTCGTCGTGCAAGCCGAGCGAGCCCAGCACCTCGTGGCAGGTTTCGCGCATCAGCTTGGCCCGCGGGTCGTAGTTCTTGTAGACGCGGTGGCCGAAGCCCATCAACTTGACGCCGCTGTTCTTGTCCTTCACCTGCTTGATGAACTCGCCGATGCGCTCGACGCCGCCGTTCTTCTGGATCTCCTCGAGCATGTTCAGCGCGGCCTCGTTGGCCCCGCCGTGCGCCGGGCCCCACAGACAGGCCACGCCGGCGGCGATGGCGGCGAAGGGGTTGGTGCCCGAGCTGCCGCACAAGCGCACGGTCGACGTCGAGGCGTTCTGCTCGTGGTCGGCATGCAGGATGAAGATACGGTCGAGCGCGCGCACGACCACGTCGTTGGGCTCGTAGTCCTCGCAGGGCGTCGCGAACATCATGCGGGTGAAGTTCGCGGTGTACGAGAGCGAATTCTTCGGGTAGATGTAGGGCTGGCCGATACCGTACTTGTAGGCCATCGCCACCAGCGTGGGCATCTTGGCGATCAGCCGGATCGCCGAGATCTCGCGGTGCTTCGGGTTGTGGATGTCGGTGCTGTCGTGGTAGAAGGCCGAAAGGCCGCCGACCAGCCCGGTCATCACCGCCATCGGGTGCGCATCGCGCCGGAAGCCTCGCAGGAAGAACTGCATCTGCTCGTTGACCATCGTGTGGTTGGTCACCAGCTTCACGAAGCCGTCCTTCTGCGGCGTATCGGGCAATTCGCCGTTGAGCAGCAGGTAGCAGACCTCGAGGAAGTCGCACTGTTCGGCGAGCTGCTCGATCGGGTAGCCGCGGTACAGCAGTTCACCCTTGTCGCCGTCGATGTAGGTGATGGTCGAGTTGCAGGCCGCGGTCGACAGGAAACCCGGGTCGTAGGTGAACTTGCCGGTCTGCGCGTACAGCTTGCGGATGTCGATGACATCCGGGCCCACGGTGCCCTTGTAGAGCGGCAGGTCCATGCTCGGGCTGCCATCCGAGAACGACAGGGTGGCTTTGACGTCGGAGGGGGTCATGATCGTTGGGGTCCTTCGGTTCGCATCAGGGCAAGCACGTTGTGCACATCGGCGCAGTCGAGCTGGTCGCGCGGTTCGCTGCGCGCCAACAGCAGGTCGAGCAGGTCCGGGTCGGGCAGCGTCATCAACGCCTGCAATCCGGATGCCTGCTCCTCGGTGAGCGTGGTTTCATGGCGGCGAAAGAAGCGCTCGATGAACAGATCGTTCTCGAGCAGGCCACGCCGGCTGCGCCACTTGAGGCGGTTGAGCGCAGCGCTGTCGAGCATGGCGATTCGTGTCAGACCGCCCGGCGAACCATCAGCTCTTTGATCTTGCCGATGGCGCGGGCCGGGTTCAGGCTCTTCGGACAAACGTCGACGCAGTTCATGATCGTGTGGCAGCGGAACAGGCGGTACGGATCTTCCAGGTTGTCCAGCCGCTCGGCGGTACCCTGGTCGCGGCTGTCGGCGATGAAACGGTAGGCCTGCAGCAAGCCGGCCGGGCCGACGAACTTGTCGGGGTTCCACCAGAAGCTCGGGCAGGCGGTGCTGCAACTTGCACACAGGATGCACTCGTACAGGCCGTTCAGTTCGTCGCGCTCCTCGGGCGACTGCAGACGCTCCTTCTCGGGCGGCTGCGTGTCGTTGAGCAGGTAAGGCTTGATCGACTCGTACTGCTTGAAGAACTGCGTCATGTCGACGATCAGGTCGCGGACCACCGGCAGGCCCGGCAAGGGCTTGAGCACCACCACCCCGGGCAACGTGCGCATGTTGGTCAGGCAGGCCAGGCCGTTCTTGCCGTTGATGTTCATCGCGTCGGAACCGCAGACGCCTTCGCGGCACGAGCGGCGGAACGACAGCGACGGGTCCACCGCCTTCAGCTTCATCAACGCATCGAGCAGCATGCGCTCCGAGCCGTCGAGCTCGACCTCGAGCGTCTGCATCCGCGGCTTGGCGTCGGTGTCGGGGTCGTAGCGGTAGATCTGGAACGTTCGTTTGGTCATTCGGACAGCCTGCTCAGAATGTACGCACTTTGGGTGGGATCGACTCGGCGGTCAGCGGCTTCAGGTTGACGGGTTTGTAGTCCAGCCTGTTCCCTTCGCTGTACCAGAGCGTGTGCTTCATCCAGACCTCGTCGTTGCGGCCGTTCGGATGCTCGGGTGTGTCGGGGTAGTCGTCGACCGTGTGTGCCCCACGGCTTTCGTGCCGCGCCGCTGCCGAGACGATGGTGGCGCGCGCCGATTCGATCAGGTTCTCGACCTCGAGCGCTTCGATGCGCGCGGTGTTGAAGACCTGGCTCTTGTCTTTCAGCGTGATCGCCTTGACGCGTTCGGCCAGCGCGGCCATCTTGGCCACGCCCGCGTCCAGGCTCGCCTGGGTGCGGAACACCCCTGCGTGCTGCTGCATCGCGGTGCGGACGTCGTTGGCCACGTCCTGGGCGTACTCGCCCGAGACGCTGTTGTCCAGGCGCGCCAGGCGGGCCAGCGAACGGTCGGCCGCATCGGCAGGCAGCGCCTTGTTCGACCGCTGCTTCAAGCCCGCACCGGCGATGTGCAGGCCGGCCGCGCGGCCGAACACCAACAGGTCGAGCAGCGAGTTGGTGCCCAGGCGGTTGGCGCCGTGCACGCTGACACAGGCGCATTCGCCCACCGCGTAGAGTCCGTTCACGACTGCGTTCGCATCGCCGTCCTTCGGCGCCACCACCTGGCCGTGGATGTTGGTCGGGATGCCGCCCATCTGGTAGTGGATCGTCGGCACCACCGGGATCGGCTCCTTGGTGATGTCGACGTTGGCGAAGTTGTGACCGATCTCGAACACGCTCGGCAGGCGCTTCATGATCGTCTCGCCGCCCAGGTGGGTCATGTCCAGGTTGATGTAGTCCTTGTTCGGACCGCAGCCGCGCCCTTCCTTGATCTCCTGGTCCATGCAGCGCGAAACGAAGTCCCGCGGCGCCAAGTCTTTCAGCGTCGGCGCATAACGCTCCATGAAACGCTCGCCGGCCGCGTTGCGCAGGATCGCGCCCTCGCCGCGGCAGCCCTCGGTCAGCAGCACGCCGGCGTTGTGCACCCCGGTGGGGTGGAACTGCCAGAACTCCATGTCCTCGAGCGGGATGCCGGCGCGCGCCGCCATGCCCAGCCCATCGCCGGTGTTGATGAAGGCGTTGGTGCTGGCGGCATAGATGCGCCCGGCCCCGCCCGTGGCCAGCAACGTGATCTTGGCCTCGAGGATGTGCGCTTCGCCGGTTTCCATCTCGAGGGCGGTGACGCCGACCACGTCGCCTTCGGCGTCGCGGATCAGGTCCAGGGCCATCCATTCGACGAAGAAGGTGGTGCGCGCCTTCACGTTTTGCTGGTAAAGCGTGTGCAGCATCGCATGGCCGGTGCGGTCGGCCGCGGCGCAGGCGCGCTGAACCGGCTTTTCGCCGTAGTTGGCGGTGTGGCCGCCGAAGGGGCGCTGGTAGATCGTGCCGTCCGGGTTGCGGTCGAACGGCATGCCCATGTGCTCGAGCTCGTACACCACTTTCGGTGCTTCCCGGCACATGTACTCGATGGCGTCCTGGTCACCCAACCAGTCACTGCCCTTGACGGTGTCGAAGAAGTGGTAGTGCCAGTTGTCCTCGCTCATGTTGCCGAGCGAGGCGCCGATACCCCCTTGCGCGGCCACCGTGTGCGAACGCGTCGGGAACACCTTGGACAGGCAGGCGACGTTCAAGCCGGCCTGCGACAGGCGCAGCGAGGCCTGCATGCCCGAGCCGCCGGCGCCGATGATGACCACATCGAACTTGCGTCGCGGCAGGGATTTCTGAACTGCAACCATGGTCCTTACAGCCTCCACAACACTTGAACCGCCCAGCCGGCGCAGCCGACCAGCCAGGCGATCGTGAAGACTTGGAGCGCCAGCTTGACGCCCACCGGCTTCACGTAATCCATCCAGACGTCACGCATGCCGACCCAGGTGTGGTAGAGCATCGAGACGATCGTGACGAAGGCCAGGACCTTCATCCACTGGGCTGAGAAGATGCCCGACCAGCGCTCGTAGCCAAGCTTGCCGCCGAACAGCAACTGCGCCACGAGGGCCAGGCTGAACAGCGTCATCAGCAGCGCCGTCACACGCTGCGCCATCCAGTCGGTCAGACCGTAATGGGCGCCGACGACCAGGCGATGGGTACCGAAATTCTTGTTCATCGAGGCCTCAGAAGAAGAACAGTTTCGCGCCGAGCACCAGGGTCAGCAGCCCGCTCAGGCCGAGCGTGACCAGCGCCGACACGCGACCCTGCTGCAGGCTCACGCTGTGGGTCATGTCCATCCACAGATGGCGCACGCCTGCGATCAGGTGATGCAGGAAGGCCCAGATCAGCGCCAGCACCACCAGCTTCATGAACCACCCCGGCAGCGGACCCGCCCCGGCCACGAAGGTGCTGGTGAAACGCTCGTACGACACCTCGGAGGTCAGGCTCACATCGAAGAGCCAGATCACGAAGGGCAGCAGCAGGAACATCAACACACCGCTGATGCGGTGCAGGATCGAGACCCAGCCGGCCAGCGGAAGCCGGTAGCTGGGAAGCTGGGTCACGTGGATGTTGCGGTAGACAGGGCGTTTCGTTCGTTGCGTCGTATCGGCCATGACAATCCAAGCGGATGTTCCCGCCATGAAACCGATTGATTCTATTGCAGTGCAGCAGTCGCAGCGGCGCCCCGACGCCCCTGCGCGCGCAGGGGAGAAATCAGTCTCGATCGGCCGGCATCGTGCGGGGGATCGTGCCGCCCCCTGAGGCTTGCGCCGACGGCCGCGGCTTCTTTTCGCGCACCAGGTAGCTGTAGAGCACCGGCACCACCAGCAACGTCAGGATCGTCGAGGTGATGACCCCGCCGATGATGGCGCGGCCCATCGGCGCCTGGATCTCGCCGCCGTCGTTGAAGGCCAGCGCCATCGGCAGCATGCCGAAGACCATCGCGCCGGTGGTCATCACGATCGGGCGCATGCGCACCAGGCCCGCCTGCAGCAAGGCATCGGCCACGCTGGCGCCGGCCCGACGCGCCTGGTTGGCGAAGTCGACCAGCAGGATGGCATTCTTCGTCACCAGGCCCATCAGCATCACCAGGCCGATCATCGAGAACACGTTCAGGGTCGAGCGCCACAGCAGCAGCGCCAGCATCACGCCGATCAAGGCCAGCGGCAACGACGCCATGATCGCGATCGGCTGCAGAAAACTGCCGAACTGGCTCGCCAGCACGATGTAGATGAAGATCACCGCCAGGGCCATGGCCGCGAGCAGGCCGTTGAACGCTTCGGCCTGCTGCTGCATCTGGCCGCCGACATCGAAGCTGTAGCCGGGCGGCAGCGTCGTCTCCTTGATCAGCTTCTGCACATCGTTGCCGACGTCGCCGGTGCTGCGATCCTTGACGCCGGCAAACACCGCTTCGCGGCGTTGCAGGTTCTGGCGCCGGATCACTTCGGGGTTGAACACCGATTCGATCGTCGCCACGCTCTCGAGCGAGATCGGCGTGCCGTCCTTGGCAAAGGCCACCGGGAGCCCACGCAGCTGATCGATGCGTTCGCGCTGCGCCTGGTTCAGGCGCAGCACCACGTCGACCTGGTTGCCATCGGGCGTGGTCCAGTAGGTCGCGGTGTCACCGTTGACGTAGGCGCGCAGGCTCGAGGCGAGCTGGGGGGCGGTCAGGCCCAGTTCGCGCACCGCATCAGGCTTCAGGCGCACGGCGTAGGCCGGCAGGCCGGGCTTCACCGACAGTTCGACATCGACGATGCCGGGAATCTTCTTCACCTTCTCCGCGAACTCCGTCGCCACGCGCGCCAGGCCCTCGGGGTCGCTGCCGAGGATGGCGACGTAGACAGGCCGCTCGAATCCGACCGAGACGTCGATGCCCGGAATCTTCGCGATCTGCTCGCGCACCGCGTCTTCGATCTGCTTTTGCGAGCGCTGGCGGTCGCGCTTGTCCTTCAGCGCGATGTTGAGCGATGCCTGGTTGCGCTGGCCGGGGCCGCCCACGAAGGTCGAAAGTGCCTTCACCTCGGGCATCGCCAACACGATCTCTTCCACCTGCCGCACCTTGGCGTCGGTACGGTCCAGGCTCGAACCCACGGGGAGACGAAGAGCGAGTTGCGTGTAGCCCTGGTCGGTCTGCGGCACGAACTCGCTGCCCACCAGCGGCGCCAAAGCGATCGCGCCGACGAAGCTGAGCAAGCCCACGCCGAGCACGATCAATCGGTTACGGTGCGGGCGCTCAAAAACCCAGTGAATCAGACGCTCGTAAAGCGTATGCATCGCATCGAGCGCGCGATCGGTGGCACGCAGCAGCGCGCCGACCCCCGGCACGCGGGCCAGGCGGGCAGCCGGCGGGTCGTGCCACACCGACGACAGCATCGGGTCGAGCGTGAAGCTGACGAACAGGCTCACCAGCACCGCCACCACCACCGTGATGCCGAACGGGTAGAAGAACTTGCCGATGATCCCGCCCATGAAGGCCACCGGCACGAACACCGCGCACAGCGCGAAGGTGGTCGCCATCACCGCCAGGCCGATCTCGTCGGTGCCCTCGCGCGATGCGGTGACATGGTCCTTGC